>CAZQRO010000029.1:9645-20938 GCA_964595785.1 uncultured Eubacterium sp. | reverse complement strand
ATGAAACATATGATGATATGTTGTAAAGAGCAGGTGACTGTTCTTTTTTTGTTTATGAGGAAGGGGCTGGTAAGTGACATATAATTCAAATGACAAATATAAAAATTATTGATATAATGAACGAAATAGAATGAGAGAAAGGAAAAGCGTTTGGAAGCGTTGATGAAAATATGTATAAAAATTATATTTTTGATTTATATGGTACTTTAGTAGACATTAATACAAATGAATGGAGTGCTTATTTGTGGAAAAAAATGCAGGAATTCTATTCTTTTTACGGAGCAGAATATACATCTTTAGAACTGAAAAAAGAATATTTCAGGTTATGCGAAGAAGAGGAAAAGAAGTTGAATAATTTTGATTATCCAGAAATAAAAGTTGAAAACGTATTTAAGAAACTTTTTGAAAATAAAGATGTAAAAATTGACATGAATTCATGTATTGTTGCAGGACAGTTTTTTAGAATTATATCAACAAAGTACATAAAATTATATGATGGAGTAACGGAAATTTTAGAATTACTTAAAAGAAAGAATAAAAAGGTATATCTTTTATCAAATGCCCAGCAGATTTTTACTGAATATGAAATGAAACACTTAGATATATATAAATACTTTGATGGAATTTTGTTTTCGTCAGATGAATCATGCAGAAAACCATCAAAAATGTTCTTTGATGCAATATTCGAGAGATACAATCTAAACAAAAAGGAATCCATAATGATAGGAAATGACTGGATAACGGATATTGAAGGAGCTAAAATAGCAGGGGTTGATAGCCTGTATCTTCATACGAATATATCACCAAAGGATACTATTATTGAAAATGTACAAGCAGATTATATAAGTATGGATGGAAATATAGTCAAGATAAAAGAAATTATAAGATAGATGCCTTAAATTTATAGTAATATTGTATAAAAGTGCTTTTATTTTAGGTAAATATATGTTATAATTTACTCTACATTAATAAAAAAATGTAAAAAAAGTCAAGGAGGAAAACATGAAGAAGCGATTTAGAGCATTACTTATGGCATTAGTAATGATGGTTACAACTGTGATTTCTATGAATGGAAATTATAGATTTGCTGAAGCAGCAGATGATGGTATTACAGTTGTATTCCATTTTTCAACAAGCGATAACAAGTTTGTTGATAAAAAAGGTAATACACCGCAGTTGTATTACTGGACAATCGGGGATGGAGTTGCGAAGGACATGACAGTTAGTGGTAATGAGGCAACTTATACATTAAATGAGAACTCATCTACATTGAAAATTGGTTATATTGTAAGATGGGGTAACAACTGGGATCACAAAGATTACGATGGTGACAGATACATCGATGTATCTGCATATACTTCAGGTACTGTAGATGTCTATATTACATCAGGTGTTGGTGCAGTAACTATCGATGATTCTAAAGCAACAAAAGGTATTAAACTTGTATCTGCTTCTACAGAGGATTTAACTAATATTACATTTAAATCGTCAATAGATATCGCTGATATTAATTCGCTTAATATTAAAGTGAAGAATACGATGGATAATGTTTATGAAGAGGTTTCAAACATTTCTGGAAGTGGAAAAACATTCACTATTACAATGGCTAATAAAATGGATAACATGAAGAGTTATGAAATAGAATATCTTGATGGACAAACATTTATGGTCGCTTTACCGGATGTTTATTCTAATGATGAATTTGAAGGTAAGTATACTTACACAGGTAATGATTTGGGTGCTACATGGTCGGCTTCAAAAACTGATTTCCGTGTTTGGGCTCCTTTAGCAACAGCAGTATCGATTAATTTATATGAGTCAGGTACAGCAGGTGCAGACGATAAGATCGGTCAGTCAGTACCAATGACAGCTGATGTAAATGGTACATGGGTTGCATCAATTGATGGTGACTTAAACGGAAAATATTACACATATACAGCAACAGTTAACAATAAAGTTGTTGAAGATGTAATTGATCCATATGCAAGAACTTCTGGTGTTAATGGTAACAGAGGTATGATTATTGACATTGATTCAACAGATCCAGAAGGTTGGGAAAATGATGCTAATCCAACAGATACATCAGTTAACTATGTTGATGATATACTTTATGAATTACATATCAGAGATTTTTCTATTGATGCTTCATCTGGTATGACTAACAAAGGTAAATATTTAGCATTTACAGAAAATGGAACAGTTAATTCATATGGACAGTCTACAGGTATTGATTACTTAAAAGACTTAGGTGTTACACATGTTCATTTATTACCTACATTTGATTATGCTTCAGTTGACGAAAGTAAATTAGATACACCACAGTTTAACTGGGGATATGATCCACAGAACTTTAATGTTCCGGAAGGTTCTTATTCAACAGATCCTTATAACGGAGCAGTAAGAGTAAAAGAATTTAAGCAGATGGTACAGTCTTTACACAATGCTGGTATGAGTGTTGTAATGGATGTGGTTTACGGACATGTTAACAGTTCATCAAACTTCAGTATTAATCAGCTTACTCCAGGTTATTATTCAAGACCTAATTCAAGTGCTTCAGGCTGTGGTAATGATACTGCAACAGAACGTACAATGAATAGAAAATATATTGTTGATTCAGTAGTTTATTGGGCAACAGAATATCACATTGATGGTTTCAGAATTGACCAGGAAGGTTTATTCGATGTTGACACTATTAATGAAATGGTAGATGCATTACATGCAATTGATCCTTCAATCATCATTTATGGTGAAGGCTGGGATATGAGCACTACAAACACAACAAAAGATGTTAAATTAGCAAGCCAGAGTGCAGCAGAATTTATAGCAGGCGGAGCATACTTCAGTGATGGCATACGTGATGCATTAAAAGGTTCTGTATTTGATAATGGACCAGGTTATATAACTGGTGGCTTTACAAAATTAGATGCAGTATTAGGAGCAATTATTGCTAATCCGGGCTGGCAGTGGAATCCAAATCAGGTAGTTAACTATAATTCTTGTCATGATAATTACACATTATTTGATAGAATTACTATTACTGAAGGAAATGAAAATGCAAGTTTTGCTCAGAGAGTAAAACAGAATAATTTAGCAACAGCAATAATATTTACAACACAGGGTATTCCATTTATTCAGGCTGGTGAAGAAATTTTAAGAACTAAACCAAATGGTGATGGAACATATGAAGAAAACAGTTATAGTTCATCAGATGCAATTAACTCAATTAAATGGGATACATTGTCTCAGGAAGAATATTCAACAACATACAATTATTACAAAGGACTCATTGCATTTAGAAAAGCTCATGCAGGTTTAAGAATGACATCAGAAACAGATATTGATAAAAATATTACTTTCTTGCTTAAAGGTGCAACTGATGATAGTGCAATTGCATACTTAATTAATGGTGGTGCTAATGGTGAAGCATCAGATGGAATAGTTGTTATTTATAATCCAAGCAGTGCTGCTATTAATGTTGATTTACCAGAAGGTGAATGGGGCATTTATGCACAGGATGATAAGGCTGGAAATGCATTATTAGGAACAGCTAAAGGCAAAGTAGCAGTTAATGCCACATCTTGTACAATTCTTGTTAAAGGAAATAAAGTTGACAATAATGATAAAGATAATGCCGGAATTGTTCAGACTGGTGATTCTAGTACAAGAGCAATAATGTTCATCGGAATTGGTGTATTTGCTTTAGTTATTTTAGCAGTAATTGCAGCTAAAAGAAAAAAAGAATTTAACTAATTATGGGTGGGTGAAATGTCATGAAAGAAAAATTAAAAAAATTAATTCTTATGACTGTTGCATTGGTGGCAGTCATAGGGATGGTAATAACAAGTGATACAAAGTCTACGTATGCTGATTCAAATAAATCTGTTAAAATTCATTATCTTAGAGAAGATGGAAGTTATACAAATTATAAGATTTGTATGTGGGATGAATTGAATCAGGGTACAGATTATGATTTTACTGTAACAGGTAAAGAAGCGGTTGCTACATATACTTGTTCTTCAAATGAAGCGACAGCAGTTAACTTCATTTTGAAAGAGAGTAATGGAGCAGAGAGAGACATTGCTGTTAATAGAACAGTTGATGTTAGTGAAATAACTGAAGGAACAGTTGATGTCTATATTAAACAGGGTGTTGAAGAAATTTCTTTGGAAGCTTTTGATACTGAAACTGCAAATGGCAGTGATGATTCAAAAACTAACAATAATACTACATCAGTTGGTAATGATAAAGACTATTCAGTTAGCACAGGTATGGTAATTATTATAGATATTATCTCGATAGTAATTATTGTTGCTATTTCATTCCTTGTATGTAATAAGAAAAAATAGTATTTAAAACAGTTCAGAGCCGATTGTTCTGAACTGTTTTTTATTTAATATGAAATTCTGTGAATTTCATATTAAATAAAAAACAGTTCTTGGGTGTATAGACATAAATAAGGCAAATAAAGTGGAAGAGTTATACTTGCGGAACTCCCTACACTGTGTTATATTTTATATGCTGACATTATAACAGTAAATATTTTAATGAAAGGCATTACATTATCAAAAACTGTGTAATGAAAGGTTATATAACGTGAAAAAAGATATTGACACAAAATATAATTTAGAAATGGTAAGTCGGTATTCTACAAAGGAATTTGAAGAAAAATATACTTACGAAGGAAACGATTTAGGAGCAACTTGGAATGAATCGCAAACAGTATTTAAATTATGGTCACCATTTGCAGATAATGTATGGGTCAATCTATATAAAACCGGAAATATTAAAGAAGATACACTGATTTCTTCGAATAAAATGGAACTACAAGATAAAGGTGTATGGAAAACTGAAATTGAAGGGAATATAAAAAATGTATATTATACTTTTAAAGTTAATATAAATGGAATTGAAAATGAATTATGTGATCCATATGCCAAAACTTGCGGAATAAATGGCATGCGGGCAATGGTAATTGATTTAGATTCTACAAACCCTGAAGATTGGGAAATCGATTCTAATCCAAATGAAACATTATCATTATGCGAATCTATAATTTGTGAGCTGCATACAAGAGATTTTTCAGCAGATGCTTCATCAGATATAAAGAATAAAGGTAAGTTTTTGGGATTAATTGAAACAGGAAGAACTGTTAATGGTGAAGGTAAAATCAAGTCAGGAATAGACCATTTTAAGGAACTTGGAATTACACATTTGCATTTACTGCCTTTTTACGATTATGCAATGCTTGATGAGGAAAAAGATTATGACGAAAAGGAATATAATTGGGGATATGATCCACTTAATTATAATGTTCCCGAAGGTTCATATTCAACTAATCCGTTTGATGGTAATGTTCGAGTGAAAGAGTTAAAAGAGACCGTACAAGGACTACATAAAAATGGAATAAGTGTTGTAATGGATGTGGTTTATAATCATACATTTAATGAAGAGTTTTGTTTTAATAAGGCGGTTCCGGGATACTTTTACAGAATAGATGAAAATGGAACTTTATCGAATGGCTCAGAATGTGGAAATGATACAGCATCAGAAAGAAGTATGGTAAGTAAATATATTGTAGATTCTGTTTTGTACTGGGCTAAAGAATATCATATAGATGGTTTTAGATTTGATTTGGTTGGTTTAATAGATGTTGACACGATTAATAAAATCCGCAAAGGTCTTGACGAAATCAGACCAAATATAATTATGTATGGTGAAGGGTGGACATTAGATACCAGATTAACAAAAGAAAACGTAGCCTTGGCAACACAGAAAAATATTAGAAAATTAAATGAATTTGCAATGTTTAGTGATAATATCAGAGATGCAATAAAAGGCAGTGTATTTGAAAGCAGCGAAAAAGGATATATTTCGGGAAATACAGAAGGGTATGAGGAATTGCTTAAATCTGTTTTAGGACTTCCGGACTGGAGTGTTTCACCTGAAAATGTAGTCAATTATACATCATGCCATGATAATTACACTTTATTTGATAAAATTCATTTATGCAACGAAGATATAACATTTACAGAAGCGGTAAAGCAGAACTTACTTGCAATTTCAATTGTAATGTTATCACAGGGTATTCCTCTTATGCATGCGGGCGAAGAAATATTGAGGAGTAAGACCGATGAAAATGGACAATATGTAAGTGATAGTGTAAGGTCATCTGATTATGTCAATTCTATTAAGTGGTCAGATTTGTGTAAAGAAGAATATTATGATGTATATGAGTATTACAAAGGATTGATTGCTTTTAGAAAGGCACATAAAGCATTTATGATGTCTGATAAAAAAGAGATTTTGAATAGGATTCAGTTTATTAATACATCTGATAAAAAAGTAATAGCTTATATAATAAACGAAGATGGTAAACAGATAGTAGTGATTTTTAATGCTGATAAAAAGGAATGTAAAGTGAACATCGGAGATGAAAAAGATACTTTCTTATGTTATATTAATGAGAAGACAGCAGGAAATGCAGAACTTGAAAAGAGTAATGGTGTTGTATCCGTAAAAGGAGTATCCTGCAAAGTATTAATTAAATCAATTTAATGATAAAAATGTAATGGATGAAAAGGTCAATTGTTGAGTATTATTTGAATAATCAGCAATTGACCTTTTGTATTTAATTAAGAAGTTGTAAGTTGACCATATACATTATTAATTAAGATTTTACTTTAGCGGTCGAATCTCTAAGAATAAGTTCAGCACGAAGAATTGCTTTACTAATGGGAATGTTATTGATTAAGCAGTCGAGCAGCATCATGGCACTTTTACCAAGATTTAATCGATCTTGGCGGATAGTGGTAAGCTGCGGGAAAATGTTCTGGCAAAGTGGCAAGTCATCAAATCCAATTATGCTTATGTCTTTAGGAACTTTAAGGCCACGCTTCTGTACTTCGGAAATGGCACCTGAAGCTATGAGGTCACTGGCACATATTATTGCTGTGGCACCGTGGTCAATAAATTTAGGTACATGATATTTTGCACAGTCAGGTGTATAATATCCTGATTCAAGCAGGTTGGGATTAACATAGAGGTTAAGTTCGTTCATTATATCTGAGAATGCTTGAGTCTCCTGAGAAGAAACCATAGTGTTTCTTGCACCGTTTAGAAATGCAATCTTAGTATGGCCGAGAGAGTATAGGTGATATATAGCAAGCCTAAGACCTTCATAGTGGTCAGTACCAACATAACCAACTTTGGGATTATTAAGTATGTAGTTGTCAAATAGTACAGTGGGAATTCTTGTACGACTGAATTGAAGGCTGTAATCATTATGAACGGAAAAGCCAATCATAAAAGCTCCGCTATAACTATTAGTTATCATAAATTTATCATATTCATTTCGGCTTTGTGCATTAAGATTAGAAGGGACAATGTCAACCTTCCAGTTTTTAACTTCAGCAGACTGTTTAAAGCCTTGAATTAAATCATAACCAAACTGGTCCCGGTTTTCATAATCAATATTTTCTATAAAGATACATACTTTTCGTTCGAATAGATTGTTACCGAAGTGTTTTCTGCGTCGTGGGGTGTATCCTAATTCAATTGCAGCCGCAATAACTTTTTCTTTGGTTTCGTCACTTATATCAGTTGCATTATTAAGTCCTTTTGATACTGTACTTGAAGCAATACCAAGGTATTCTGCAATATCTTTAATAGTAGCCATAAAATTTCCTCCTTTAAGTATTTCATTTAATATAGTATAGCAAAACTGTATAAAATAAGCAACTTATAATTTCGTATAATTTCGAAAAGATACGAAAAAACGCTGAAATTTCCAAAAAGATGGAATATCTTACATTTATTGTCTTGACTACATTATATACAAATGTTAAAATCAAATAGTATTTGGAATAACAATTATGAGGTGAAAAGATGGCTGACATGAAAAAAGAAAAGCAGGACAGAGCTTTAAAGCGTGGAGCAGGTTTATTGTTACCAATAAGCAGTTTACCTTCGCCATATGGTATTGGTACATTTGGTGCTGACGCATATAGGTTTGTCGATTATTTAGTTGAAGCAGGTCAAAAATATTGGCAGGTGCTTCCGCTAGGACCAACAAGTTATGGAGATAGTCCATATCAGTCTTTTTCAGCTTTTGCAGGCAATCCATATTTTATCGATTTAGATTATTTAGTTGACGAAGGATTAATTACAAAGGCACAGATTAAGAAGTTTCCTTGGGGAGACAATAAAGAGTATATTGATTATGCAACAGTTTATGGTTCAAGATTTCAGGTTCTTAGAATAGCATTTGAGAATAGTGCATATGCAGATACAAAGGAATATGCAGAATTTGTTAAAAATAATGAATACTGGCTCGATGATTATAGTTTATATATGGCTGTTAAGTTCTATTTTGAAAACCAGGAATGGGCAAAATGGGATGACGATATTAAAGCTAGAAGACCGGAAGCAGTAGAAAAATATAAAGAAGAATTGAAAGATGATATAGAATTTTGGAAGTTCTGTCAGTTCAAATTCTTTGAACAGTGGAATAAATTAAGAGAATATGCAAATGAACAGGGTATTGAAATGATAGGTGATATCCCTATTTATGTTGCTATGGATAGTGCTGATGTATGGGCACACAAAGAGTTATTTGAACTTGATGAAGATTTCAAGCAGATAAATGTTGCAGGTGTTCCACCGGATGCATTTTCAGCAGATGGACAGTTATGGGCAAATCCATTATATGACTGGGATAAGATGGAAAAATGTAATTTTGAATGGTGGAAACAGAGAATGGCAAGTAATTCAAAATTATATGATTATATAAGAATTGACCATTTTATTGGTGTGGTCAACTATTATTCAATTGAAGCAAGCTGTAAGGATGCTAAAGAAGGTGTTTGGAGAAAAGGTCCTGGTATTAAGCTGACGAATGCAATTGACAGTGCTATTGGTGATGCTAAGATTATCGCAGAAGATTTAGGAGTCGTTAGTCCGGCGGTAAGAGAATTATTAGCAGAGACAGGCTATCCGGGAATGAATATCATTGAATTTGCATTTGGAGGCGGTCCGGATAACAGTCATTTACCACATAACTATAAACCTAATTCATTGGTTTATGGAGGCACACATGATAACGAGACTGTAGTTGGATATTTTAAGAATCAAAAGGCAAAGGATCTTAAGTATGCATTTAAATATCTCGGTATAGAATCTAAGAATGAAGTACCCGCAGCAGTTTTAAGAGCAGCTTATGCAAGTGTTGCAGCAATAGCAATATTTCAGGTTCAGGATATCTTAGAACTTGGTAATGAGGCAAGAATGAATACCCCTTCAACAGTTGGAGATAACTGGAAATGGAGAATGTTAAAAGGAAGTCTCACAAAGAAGAAAGCAAAGGAACTTAAGGCTTTGGCAGAATTTTATGCCAGACTTTAGTATAAATGCAATTTATTAAACAATAATATTATGAAAAGAAGCAGATAGGAGAAAAACAAGTAATGAGTACATTTAAAGAGAACATTGTAACTATTTTAGACCTTGATTATAACAAGACAGTAAAAGATGCTACAACAGTAGAACTCTACAATGCAGTTTCTAAGGCAGCTATGAAGGGTATAAGCAATCAGTGGTCATGGGAAACAGAGAGCAAAAAAGTTTGTTATCTTTCAGCTGAATTCTTAGTTGGCAGATTAGTATACAATAACTTATTGAACTTAGGTTTATTAAACCAGTTAAACGAATTATTTGCTGAAAACAGCATTGATTTCAATGTATTTGAAGATATTGAAGATAACGCTTTAGGTAATGGTGGTTTAGGACGTCTTGCAGCTTGTTTCCTTGATTCAGCAGCAACACAGAACGTTACATTAAATGGTTATGGTATCAGATATCGTTATGGTATTTTTAAACAATACTTTGAAGACGGATTCCAGAAAGAAACAGCTGATAATTGGACAAAATTTGGTGATCCATGGTCAGTAAGAAGAGAAGAAGATAAAGTAAGAATTAATTTCAAAGGACAGTCAGTATGGGCAGTACCTTATGATTCACCGGTAATCGGTTATGGCGCAGCTAAAATCAATACATTAAGATTATGGCAGGCAGAGCCTATTGCTGAATTTGAATTTGATTTATTCAACGATCAGAAATATGATAAATCATTCAAAGAAAAGAATGATGCAGAAGCAATCACAAGTGTATTATATCCAAATGATTCAACAGATGCAGGTAAGAAGTTAAGATTAAAACAGCAGTATTTCTTCTCAAGCGCATCTTTACAGGATGTAATCAGAAAATATAAAGCACATTATGGAAATGATTTCTCTAAATTCTCTAAAGAGTATGCTATTCAGTTAAATGATACACATCCGGTTGTATCTATTCCTGAATTATGCCGTCTCTTAATTGAAGAAGAAGGATTAACATTTAATAAGGCATTAAAGATTTGTAAGGAAGTATTTGCTTATACAAATCATACAGTAATGTCAGAAGCACTTGAAAAATGGAGTGTTAAATTATTCAAGGCTGTTCTTCCTAATGTATACAAATATGTTGTTAAGATTAACAATGCATTAAAGAAAGAATTAGCAGCTAAGGGAATTACAGATGAAGAAATGAGTATGTACCAGATTATTGATACACCTTATGGCAATGACTGGGAAGTTATTCATATGGCAAGACTTGCAATTTACGCAAGTCATTCAACAAATGGTGTTGCTTGGATTCATACAGAAATTCTTAAGAATGATGCATTAAAAGAATGGTACAAGGTATATCCGGAACGTTTCAATAATAAGACAAATGGTATTACACAGAGAAGATGGTTAGCACTTGCTAATATGGAACTTTCGGGATTTATTAATGATAAAATTGGCAATAGCTGGATTACAAGCCTTGATGAATTAAAGAAACTTGAAAAATTCAAAGATGACGAAAAAGTTATTAAACAGTTCGATGATATTAAGAAGATTAAGAAACAGCAGCTTGCTGAATATATTAAAGAAAAAGAAGGAATTGAAGTAAATCCTAACTTTATCTTTGACATTCAGGTTAAGAGATTACATGAGTACAAACGTCAGTTATTAAATGCATTTTCAATTCTTGATATTTATTACGGATTAAAAGACGGAAGAATTAAAGACTTCAATCCGACAGCATTTATCTTTGGTGCAAAAGCAGCTCCGGGATATATGAGAGCAAAAGGAATTATCAAATTTATAAATGAAATTGCTAATATGATTGCTAATGATCCTGAAGTAAATGATAAATTACAGGTTGTATTCGTATCTAACTACTGTGTATCTTATGCAGAGAAGATTACTCCGGCAGC
>CAZQRO010000029.1:5110-9635 GCA_964595785.1 uncultured Eubacterium sp. | reverse complement strand
TCCGGCAGCAGATGTTTCAGAGCAGATTTCTACAGCAGGTACAGAAGCTTCTGGTACAGGTAATATGAAGTTCATGTTAAATGGTGCAGTTACACTTGGAACATATGACGGTGCTAACGTTGAAATCGTTCAGCAGGCTGGTGAAGAGAACAACTACATCTTCGGTGCAAGAGTAGAAGATATCGAGAAGATTAAAGATACTTACAGTGCAAGAGATTTATACAATTCTAATCCAAGAATTAAGAAAGTTGTTGATACATTAATTGACGGAACATTAAGTGATGATGGAACAGGTTTATTCAAAGAATTATACACATCATTACTTGACGGTGCAAGCTGGCATAAAGCAGACCATTATTACTTATTATTAGATTTAATGGATTACTGCGATACAAAGTTAAGAGTTAACAAAGATTACTCTGATACAATTGCATTCAGAAAAAAATGTTTTATGAATACAGCAAATGCGGGTAAATTCTCAAGTGATAGAACAATCCTTGACTATGCTAGAGATATTTGGGAAGCATAATTTTGAATAAAATTAATTGAAATAATTATTTGTCTGAAAGTTCAGACATCAGACGAATGACATAAAAAAGTTTTGGCTGGAAATATATCCAGCCAAAACTTTTTTGACTCTTTGTAAATAGGATGTTGGGGTCAAATAGCATAAATTATGTTTATATGAATCTTTTTCGTAATTTGATAAATAATATTGTAAATATATATTTACCACTAGAAATACAATGAATTATTTCAAAGAATATGATATGGCGAGGGGCCCTTCAAATGAATAAGAAGTCTGACTCTCTTTAGAAAGTAAAAGTCTATTTGCTATATCGTTTATGTTTGCACTTATGGAACCGTTAGTCACAGGAATTTCTTTTGAACCATCAAAATAGTATGCTAATCGAAATTCACCGCCAACCTGACCTGATAATTCGTCCATCTGAAAATCTGAAAAGTTAACAATTCTAAGATATGTCCGGGATTTCAAATCACAAAGAGAATGTTTGCCACATTTCATTTTATAACTGTTATATTCACCTGTCGGATTAATTCCAAGATAAAAGGAAAACCTAGCATTTCCAGTGATGTATCCGGCTGTATTATCTTTGACTAATTCCAATTCTTTTAAAGGGATTCCCTCGTTTGAAAATGGAATTTTAGGATTAAGTGTTATGTTAATAATGTCTGAATCGGTTGATACATCGGAAATTATTTTGCTTCCGATTTCAAAAGACGAATATTTTGGATAAATCATAGAAGCATCGAGTCTGCGTAGATAATAATAGAATAAATCGCCTACACATGAACCTTCTAAAACCACATTTTCGTAAGAAAAGCCGGAAGAAAATGGAATAGCTCCTGCCCTGTCACTAACCATTTTAAGGGCGTCGATAACCTTTGTTCTTAGAGAGTCTGATATATTAGAATCTTTATCACTGTATTTGAAATCCTGATAAAGTTCTACGTCAGAAGGTAAAGTACATTGAACTACAAACTCGCCTGAGTATATAACAGACTTATATGACACATTTATACCATTAGAATTAATTATCCTGCTGATAGTAGAAGTGACGAAAATTTCTGTAGAGTTAATATAATAATTTGAATTCACATCCGGTTCAAATAAAGCTGCTGCGATATCATTAGCAGTTAAGTAATTTGAATATATTCTGTCAGCAGACCGATTATCGGCGGACATAGAGTTAATACTTAAATCAACATCAGATGCATTATTATCAGACTTTTCATCAGAAAACTCTAAAGTATCATTACAGGTAAACATGGCATTGCCATGTGGAAGTTTATAATAGGGGTTTTTAACTGATAATGCCGCTTCATATGCGGACATAATATTATCTGAAATTTCATTATCACTCATAGAAGGATTAAGTGTACAACTTGCACTTCCACGATAAAGTGTGTCATTTATGGAAAAGTCACGATAAAGTGTAACCTCATATTTTGTAACATGCTTATTTCTGGTCAGATTAAGAGATTTTCTGATAAAAAATAATTCTTCAGTATTAATTTTATTCTCATTAATAAGAAAGTTTTGAATATCATTCTGACTTAAAACATCTATAATTCTTTCAATCATTGTTTGCCTCCATGTCCGAGTCAAAGATTTTTCTGATAAAAAATCTTTGACTTTTCACCTCGTTTTATTTTAACTTATCCGGACTTTTGCCTTAATGGCAGCACCGCCATCTGATACTTTAACCCATTCTTTATAACCTTTGCCACAATATCCGCAACCGCTTATCAGCAGATTATCAGATACCATAGAGATAGATTTAAGTAAATCAGGTACATATCCTGATAAACATACAGGAGAATAAATTTTGCCGGTAAGTCTACCGTCTTTAATTTCACGGCCGATGTTAACCATGCACTGAATTCCCCAGTTTTTAGGATCTTCCATACCGCTGGCGGCATTTTCAAGAAGAATGCCATCTTTGATGCTTGCAATCATATCATCGAGACTGCTTGTACCGGATTCGAAATAAGTGTTAGTCATTCTCGTATAAGCTTTGCGTTCGTATGATTCACGCCGACCGTTACCGGTTGGGGAGACATTTAATATCCTGGCACTTTGTATATCGTTAATACCGGAAATGAGTTTGCCCTTATCGATTATTACTGTATCATTAGAAATAATACCTTCATCATCAAAGAAATATGAGCCGCATTCATTACATGTAGCCGCATTGTCATGCATGGTAACAAGTGATGAAGCAACATCCTGATTAATATAAGATTTGGCCAAAGCTCTGTTTTTTACAAACATATCCATTTCCACGCCGTGTCCAAAGGCTTCATGAGCAATAAGTCCTGTAACATCAGGGAGACAAATGACATCATATTCTCCGGGTACAGGCGGAATGCTGCTTAACAGTTCAAGAACACATTTGCAGGCATAAGAAATGTCACAATCCATATCGTGAAGTAATTCGGCGCCGCCAAGCATAGAAAACGTCTGAAGAAAATAATGAGTTTTTTCACCGCAAGAGGCAAGAGGCTGAATTACACCATTTGACCACATGATATGTTGTTCTAAATCCTTATTATCTGACAGAAACATTTTGTGAACAGTCAGATATTGAAAGATGCATATGCAATCAACAATTCTTTCATCATATGCAATTGCTTTGTTATAAAGTGCTGATAAAGCGGAAGTTATTTCTGCATCAGAAATGGAAGCAGGGTTAACTTCGTATTCACTTGATTTATTAAAATGTATAACAGAAGTGCAATCGGCAGGACAGCCAAAATTTCTCCTAACAGATTCAGAAGAAAGATTATTAATTTTAGAAAAAATAATATCAGGGATACTGTCCATGTATTTTTTTGAAAAATCATTAAATGAGTATTCGTACATACCTATAGGAGAATTGAGTCTTATAACAGCTCCGGTAGTTGCAAATGTATTATCTTTTATAGTAGTTCCGCTTTTTGAAACACGATAGTTTTTTCCGGTACTTTTCTCTACTAGGATAGAGACATTATCATATTTTTGTGAAAGCACCTTTTGCAAATGTGCAAAAGATGCTTTGTATTTTGAAAAAATTGTATTATTTACTTCCATTATCGTTTTTCTCCCATAAAGAATAGTGCCAAAGTACCCGGACCTGAATGAGCACCTACTGTAGGGCACACATAGTTAATCATAAAGTTCTGGATGCCGAGTTGTTTTTTGATTAATTCAGCAACATATTGAGCGTCGTCTAAACAGTCACCATGGGATATGAATACAATATCATTTTTGTAGTTTTTACATTCTCTTTCCATATTATCAACTAATGTGTTAAGAGCCTTTTTGCGTCCGCGTACATTACTAAGGGAAATAAGCTGTCCTTCATCATCTACATGAAGAACGGGTTTAACATTAATCATAGTACCTATAATAGCTGTTGCTTTAGACACGCGTCCACCTCTGTGAAGGTGATGCAAATCATCAACTGTAAACTGATGACAGAAATGCGATTTGTTCTCTTCAAGCCATGCAGCATTTTCATCTATCGACATGTTATTGTCACGATTACAAACAGCTTTGTATACATAAAGTCCCTCACCCATTGAGGCACATTTTGAATCGATGACGATGACTTTGTTATCTTTGTATTCTTCTGATAAGTCTCTGGCAATAACGGCAGCAGTATTGTAACTGCTGCTTAAGGCTGATGAAAATGCAATATGAAGAACATCTAATCCTTTATCAAGATATTTTCTAAAACATTTTTCAACTGCTTCAGGGTTACAAGCCATTGTAGTAGGCATTTTGCCTCTTCGCATATGAGCATAAAATTCAGATGGTGAAAGGTTAATTTCATCACCGTACACTACACCTTCCATATTATAGTATAAAGGAATTATTTCAATCTCGTGTTCGTTTGTATATGATTCCGGTAAATCGCAAGTTGTATCACTTGTAATAATATATTTTTGCATAAATCCTCCGTTCTGACATGATGTCATTAAAATTCGTAAAAGTAAATGTCTGCTGTCGCAGCCGCTT
>CAZQRO010000029.1:0-5010 GCA_964595785.1 uncultured Eubacterium sp. | reverse complement strand
TGTTTTCTCGATAACTTAGCACGAGAAAAGTAAATGTCTGCTGTCGCAGCCGCTTTCTTTTCTTCGTTTGCTAAGCATATAATCTCGAAAACCCGCAGCAAAGCTGCTTTTTCGTCACTCGCGTGACTATGTTTTCTCGATAACTTAGCACGAGAAAAGTAAATGTCTGCTGTCGCAGCCGCTTTCTTTTCTTCGTTTGCTAAGTTACATTATGCCAATATTTTGGGTGAGTGTCAATTAATTTATGTGGATTTCCTAGTTTTCAAGTATTAAATCACTTCGGGTTGATAGATATTGCTGCTCGTCTGGTGTTCTAATGCTTTTTAATCTATATTCGGATTTGTTGTCAAATATAATGGATATTTTCTTTGAGTAGTTTCTATCTGCATTTATAGTTTCGTCTATTAAAATACTTGCGCCACATTTATGACAAAGTTCGAATGTGCTTGTTAGACCAATGCCTGTACCGAAATCTTTATGTGTTGTTATTCTTTCTGTACCAAGTTTTAACAATACTTTTGTATCAAATGTAGTACCACTATCGTATATATCTAATGATTTAAAATCATCTAATGCAATTAAATCCACAAAAATATGCTTTCCGGAATTAGAAGTGGTGGCAATAATAGCATTTTCTATTAAGTCGGCAAGTATGGTGTTAAGGTCGGTTTCACTTAGATGCTTATCAATTAATTTATTTACATTTCCTGTTATGGAAAGTCCAAATGATATGTCTGCACTAGCTGCCTTCTGATACATATAGTTCATAAGAGCATCAGTTGAAATGAAAGAGGTAGAAGGAATTGAACGATTAAGTGAAACACAGGATTTGATTATTCCTTTTCTTTCGACAGATAGTTTTTCTAACTGTGATATCAAGTCATTTGCTTCATTAATTGAATCAGAGTGATGTGATATGAAGTCACGA
The DNA here is from genome assembly GCA_964595785.1 of uncultured Eubacterium sp. Lineage (GTDB taxonomy): Bacteria > Bacillota > Clostridia > Lachnospirales > Lachnospiraceae > Bovifimicola. The sequence continues at coordinate 4,082 of CAZQRO010000029.1, read as the reverse complement.
ACAGATAATTCAAGTGCAGGAATAATTTTATTATCTTTATGAACTAATTTAGATAGAACTTCGTTATCTTTTTTGAGTTCTGCAATTTCATTTTTTAAATATTCAAATTCACGGTCAGTAAGCTTTGTAATGTATGTTTGCTGAATCTTGCTGCGCCACCATATAAAAAGAAATATCAGACTCAGGAATATGAAAACAAAAGGAATAATATTTAATATATTTGTTGAACCGCTTTTTAGAAATGTTATGCATATAATAATGATTACACTGCTATATGTACCTATTATACTGAACTTTCTATTTTGTAGAAAAGGCATACCTTTCTTAAACCTTTTTATGCGAAAGATTAAAAAGTCAATCAGTAATTGTGTAACTAAAATTGTGATATAAAGAAATATTTGATTATCAAGAAAAGAAATATTAAACACAACTGATAATAGAACAATTACGAATAGAGCTAAAGCGAAAGATGCATAACTTAATCCATATGCAATAATAGTTGTAATAAAAACTGAAAGATAGTCTGTCTTATACATTATTATGAAATAAAGATATAAGAATACAATTATGAGAGAAATATAGATAAAAGAAAAAGACTTTGGTAATAAGATGTATATTGAAGATATTAATAATGAGTATATTAAAGTAAATATACTGTTAATAACAGATAAATTCTTTTTGACATTTGTAATATGTGAATATAAATAAATAGAACAAATATTTATTGTAAAATATTTCATTAGTGCAGTAATCATATATGCTCCTTAAAGTAATATTTTCTAACATAAATTAACACAGCAGACAAATTTAGAAAATGTCCCCAAAAAACTATCCTTTAAGTAACAAAAAACTTAAAGGAGGGTGTCATATGTGGGAAGAAATTTGGAAAAAAATCATGAGTGGATTTGGTAAATAGGAATCCTAAACCGGACATTAATGTCCGGTTTTTACTGTATAGGAAATTGCATTTCCTATACAGTAAAAATGCTCCGTGGGATGCGTACGAATGAGTAAGGAAATTGCGCAGAGCAACTTCATTTCCTAAAATTGAAAAATGGTCTGCAAGGTTATATTATAACTTCTAAACTACAATTCTGATTTAATCTTATCAACATAATAATATACAAATTCTGTAAGTGTTGGAACTGCACGTGCTGGATTAATTCTTGCTGTATAGTATGCAGCTAGTTCTTCAATATCTGCAGTTCGCCATGCTTTGTTAATTGCATTCTGCATTGCACGTTCTATACTTGAATTTGTTTTTCTGTATTTAACACCTATATCAGTACAAATATTATTCGATTTGCCGGTAATTAACAAATATATTGATTCAGTAAGATAAGTATAACCTAAAGAATTAACAGGAATACCTACCTGTTTAAGGTTGGTAGAGATTATGCGTCGCAATGCTTTTTCATTATCAAGAGATGAAAGCATTAACAGTTGACTTGTGGGTGTCAAAGTTTTACTGCTTTTTATTGAAGCAGTAAGCATTCTTAAAAAATCAACAGTGTTTTTTTCGCTATAATTTTCTTCATGCTTTGACATAATGAAATCAACACCTAATTCACGAATAATGTTGAATGTAGTTGAACTTGAGTTATTGGTGGTTACTAAAATATAAGGTTTAAATGGCAAATTGGCATTTTTAAATTCATTAAGAAAAATAATACCATTGCCAGCACCATTATGTAATTCAAGGTCAAGAATAATTGCATCTGGAATCTGTTCTTTTACATATTGCATACCTGTATGAGAATTATTTGTTATACCTACTAAGCATACATCGGATAATGAACTTATGTAACTTCTGAAATTCTCACAAATATTGGTTTCGTCCTCAATTAGAAGGATAGAAAGAAAGTTACTCATACTATGTCTCCATTCTGAAAACGTATTTTATTAATACGATTTATTCATTTTTATTATTATAATACATTTTTTGCTAAAAACCAACATAAACCAATAAAAAGTAATAAGAACCAATAGTTAATATTTAGGTACAGTAATAAAAGACAACGAAACCCAACGAAAACTAACGAAAATCGACACAAACCAACAAAAAATAACACAAAAAACTAATATACGGTTGTCATATAATGGTGTAAAGTATAAGAGTCTTAATTAGGGAAGTATTTAACATAAATTTAAATGAAAGTGAAAGACAGTAGGATGAATGATGTTGCAGTAATTACAGATAAGAATGAGGTAATACAGTATAAAATATTGTTAAACTGTATTAATGAATTTAATCAACAAATCAATTCGTACAAAAGAAGTACATTTATGATTATTTGTACAAATACATTAGGTAGTCTTGTAGGATATTTGTCAGGTTTAAGGTATGGAAATGTACCTTTGATGCTTGGTAGAGATGTTGATTATGAAAGTGTTAAGAAATATGAGTTGTCTTACAAATTTAATTATCTCTGGGCACCGAATGCATGGCTTGACAGAGAGGCAAATGAGTATCTGGATAAAAGTGAAATATTATTCAGTAAATACGATTATTCATTGGTAAGACTTAATGACGGGAGAATAAATTTAAACAAAAATCTGGCATTACTGCTACAACATCAGGAACGACAGGGAGCAATAAATTAGTACGAATAAGCAGGGAAAATATTTTATCAAATACAAAGGCAATAACGGAATATCTTGATATATCTGATAGAGACAGGGCGATTACATCTCTGCCTATGAATTATACATATGGTTTGTCGGTAATTAATACGCATTTATATCAAGGCGGAACTATACTGTTAACGGAAAGGAAACCATTTACAAAAGCATTTTGGGAGTTCTTTTGTAAATATAATGGAAGTTCATTTGCAGGAGTGCCTTATACATATGAACTTATTAAGAAACCGGGGATTATGTCAGATAATATTGATTCATTAAGAACATTTACGGTTGCAGGTGGGAAAATAGGTATAACAGAGGAAGAATATTTTACTTCATATGCCGAACAGTTTGGCAAGAAATTCATAGTAATGTATGGCCAGACTGAAGCAACGGCACGTATAAGTTACAGACCATGGAAGGATATAAGGGAAAAAAAGGGAAGCATCGGAATAGCCATACCGGGTGGAAAGATGTGGCTGGAGGATGAACAGGGCAATGAAGTAACTAAAACGTATGCACATGGTGAGTTAATGTACAGCGGAAAGAATGTAACAATGGGATATGCCTTTGAACGTGATGATTTGTCAAAAGATGATGAAAGAAATGGAATTCTTAACACAGGTGATTTGGGATATATAGATGAAGACGGATATTTTTATGTTATTGGACGTGGTGACAGATGTGTTAAAATGAATGGACACAGACTTGACCTTGAGGATATGGAAGATGCATTAAGAGAGAAATATCCCACGTGCAGTATTAGGTGTGAAGTAGAAAAATGTATGGATAGTGCGATATTTAAAATAATAAAGGTAGAGATGTCAGACAGAGAGAATAGTAGGTTAAATGCAGAGGAGGTAAAGAAGACAATTCTGAAAAGGATTAGTATTAATTCGAACCTTATAAATGTAGTTATAAATTAAAATTTATAGGCAAAATATTGGATGATGGAGTGTAAATAATTAATAAAGAGTTATTGTTGATGAAGAGTTTATTAATATAGTGATAGTGCAATAGGGAGATATAATATAATAATTGCATATTTGAGCTGGCAATAGCTTAATCAACAGAAGAAAACTGAAAGGAAAATGAAATATTAATGAATACAAAAGAGAGATTAGAAAAAGTATTACTGACAATTATAGGTGATGATAGAGCAAAACGGCAAAAGATTATGACAAAGGAAGATTTAGATTTCTTTAATGATTTAGAGTTTGATTCAACAGACATTATGATGATGATTGTGGAAATAGAAAAAGAATTTGATATGGATATAATTGGTGATGATAATTTTGTGGAAATAGTCGAGAATTATGCTACTCTGCTTAAATGGCTTGAAATGAAATCGAAAAAAGTAAGTTGAATTTACAAAGTTAACAACAATAGAGAAGAATAGGTGTATATACGGAGGATTAAATGAGAGCGCAAAAACTCAAGAGTATCATAAGATATGCATA
>CAZQRO010000028.1:0-21927 GCA_964595785.1 uncultured Eubacterium sp. | reverse complement strand
GGAGCACGACCTTGCCAAGGTCGGGGTCGCGGGTTCGAGTCCCGTCTCGCGCTCTATGATTATACTAAAAAAGATATCCGAGAGGATATCTTTTTTAGTATAATACGAGCCCCGCCGGGGCTCGAAGGTTCGAGGTCTCGGCTGCCGCCTCGGTCGGTTCGCAGGCATATCGTCCACTGGACGACGCTCACCGTCTCGCGCTCCTCTATGATACAACTTCTGGAAAGAAGTCGCAAATCTATTAGCATAGGTTTAAAATTTCACTTTACAGTATAAATAAGAGCGTAAAACAATCAAAAATTTTGAAAAAGACTATCCTTTGGGCTAGGTTACAAATCAAAAGAAATGTGTTAAAATTTATAAGATTATAATAAAAATGCAATAAAGAGACATTCCAAACATTGGATTATTTAATTTGAATATATTTAATATGGATACTTCTAACAATATGGTAAAGCGAACCATTTGGTTATATAGTCAAGATGGAAATAATAAATCTCTGTACCTTCAGAGTAATTGTATAAATAATTTATATATCAATCAAAATGGTTTATATATTGGTGAATCCTGTACATTACCAGACGATGATGACACAATTACCTTTCTGAGTGACTGTGAGATAATAAATAATCTTCAGAAGGATGTAACTCTTAATGGAATTACAATTCCGGCAGGTGAAACGAAAACAATAATCAACCATAACAGTGATACCATTACAAAGACACCATTGACACTTAGTGAGGACACCGAAGTCGCAAGAGCAGACGCAGTGTCAGCACTTTGCGGTTATGAAAATAGAAATATTAAAGTATATAGTTTTGAAGCGGAAAAGGATAAGACATATAGTATATCTGTTTCAGGTAATGAATGGAATGAAAAAACCTGTCTTTTATCAGATATGTCAGGAAACTGGGAAAATGCAAACCTGTCAGAATTCGGAGGTTTCACCTCATTTAAGGCAAATAAGAGTGGAACCTACTATCTGGTACAATCCATAGCAGAATCAGAAAGTGCAGATGAACCATTGAGGATTACGGTTAATAATACATCAGACAGTTTGGGATTATTTGACGAAAAAGGGGTTTTAAAATCAGGCTCTAAGCTTTTTATCTTTGATAAAGATGGACAGGTAATGTACGCTGTAACAGATGAATTTTTACTTAATGATAAAGTTAAGGCTATAGGATATCCAATCACTAGTGAAGAACCTTTGTTTTTTAGCAAAGAATTAGATAAACAGGTTAATGTGGAATTTTCAGATAACACACCAAGAACAATATATATAGGCAATTTACAGATTGCATCAGGAAAAGACTTTAATGTAAAAGAGCAAAACAATGTCACATTTAAAGGTGCTAATCTAGAATATGATTCTGCTTATTTTTCAAATAATACAGACATTACGTTTGATTGTGATACGCAGTTTAAGACGATTACGAATTCTGATGTACTTACCTTCAAGAAGCAGGCAACGGCAGAGAATATCACTACGAAGAAATTAACAACCGATGCAGACAGCAGCATAAAGGCTAGAAATATTACAATACAAAGTAAAACTTTTACAGATGTATCAAAAATGGCAGGGCTGGCAGAGATTACGGGAACATTATCCTATAATGCAGTATTAGACCTTCCATCAGACAATAAAGATATTAATATTCTTAAAAGTACAGATTCAGCCTCAATACTTAATAACAGTTGTAACTTAAATGTGAACCGTTTAGATGTACATAAAGTTAGTAATGACATGTCAATTGAAGTGTGTGGTGTCATGATAAATCAAGATACGTATACTGCGAGAAAAGCATCTTCTCTTCAAATGAACCATAATGCAGTATTCTATCAAAATGGTACAATTGCATCAGCATAAGATTCAGAAGCAAAGATTATTAATGATGGTACAATGCTTGTGAATTCAGATATTAATCTGTCTAGTCCTACAGATACAAAGATATTAACTAATAATGGTCTTATGATAATAAAGTCTGATAAGTTATTTAATACAGATAATATACAAACAGGTGAAAATGCTAAGGTAGTATGTAGTGATACAAAAACGATTACAACTAAAGATGGTATTCTTTTAGCAAAAGATGCATTAGGAACACAGATTGCAAACCATGTAATAGAAGCATTATTACCACTTGAGAATACAAGCTTTAGTGAGGATGGATATTCCTGGGATAGTGAAAGTAAGACATTAACGTTAAGTGGTGTATGTTATATAGATGATAAGAATATTGATATGCTTACGCTTCCTAAAGGAGCTAATATCGAACTTGCAGCTAATACTACATCTGTAATTATGAATAATTCATTTATGAATAATTATATTTCAGCCATATCAGGACAGGATAATTTCGAAATAAATGGAAACGGCACACTATATGCAATCCTGCCGGGAGATGGTGCAGAAAGCGAAACAGTAGCCTCAACGTCTAGCTGTGTTGGATATGCAATCAAGAATAGATATAATGATGAGAATAAAAACAACATAACAATAGGAAAGAGTGGTGTACCTAGCATTAACGTAATATCACAGGACGTAGGTATTATGTGTGATGGAGATGTAACTATTGATAATGGAAAATTGGATATATGGGGCTCTTCCGCTGGAATAGATGCAAAAAGCCTTATTATTAATGATGGTACTGTGACTGTATCAGCAGGAAAAATTGTTAAGGCATTTGGAACAAGTAATTTATTAAATGGAAGAGCAATTGAAGTTGGAGGAGGAGGGAAGCTTTCTGTGAAAGGAGGCAATCTGACTGCAATAGCGATAGGATATAACGGACGTGGAATTGATACGGGAAGTTCTTATGTAGAATTCCTTAATGGATATACATACATTTATGCAAATGGCGAAAATGGTATAGGAATTGATACGAATTGTATAAGTGATGACGGATATGCAATTACAGTGAAGAATTATGCAAGGGTATATATAACTGCGGATAATGCAGCTATGATTGTAAAAGGTTATGAATCAGTTGATAGTGATAAATGGTTAACTAAGGTAATGTATGATGGAGTGGAAGTTGCGGGCATCTGGAATATATCCGATGTGAATCGAGGGGATATACCGGAAGTTGGAACAAAGAAAGCATATGATGTTACTTTTACACCGGACAATACTGATGATTATGCGATTATAAAAGAAAGTGTTGTACCACAGATAGAAAAGAAAAGTTTGGAAGTATTAGGTGTGCCAGAACTTAAGGGAATCTACGGCGATAAAGTAACTGACATGGAATTAACTGGAGGTAAGGTAGAACCAACGGTAGAAGGTGAATTTACAGTTACAGACAAGAATAAGACAGATATTCCAAACGTAGGAACAACAAAAGCATATGAAGTAACCTTTACGCCAAATGATACAAATAATTATGAAGTTATTAAAACTTTGGTAACACCTGTCATATCAAAGAAGACAGTAGTGGTAGAAAATGCACCAACTCTCACAGGAACTTATGGAGACAAACTTTCAGAACTTGTAATTGGAAATGGAACGATGATTGAAGACATAGAAGGTGAGTGGACAGTCACACAAAATGGTAGTGAAGCAATCTATCCGGTAGTAGGCGGAACAACGTCTTACGAAGTAAGTTTTATTCCAAAAGATAATAATTATGCACCATTCAAGGTAAACATAGTACCAATTATGGAAAAGAAAGATATTGTAATAAGGATAAAGGATGTTACAACTGTTTTAGGCGAAAAGATAAGTAAATTTGATTTTGATATCATAGAAGGTTCACTTGCAGCAAATGATACATTAGAATCTTTAAATGTTAAGATTACAACAGATGCAGATGAGGCTTCAAAAGTTGGTAAATATAAGCTGTTATTTGAGTCGGCAGATAATATTAATTATAATGTTAAGGCAGAAAATGATGGAGTATATGAAGTTGTTAAGAAGTCAGAAGGAATAACAACAAAACCAACAACAAAACCACCAACAACAAAACCAACAACAAAACCACCAACAACAAAACCAACAACAGAATCTAATAACCCTGCAAATACCGGTGAAACAAATACAATAAGTAAGGTAGCAACAGGAGATGTAGTTCCGGCAGGATTGATATTGCTGTTAGTTGGAACTGTGGTAATCATAACTATTATGCAGACCAAAAAGACAAATAAATTGTAAGTTTATGCACAAAAGCAGAGAAAGTGGCTGCAATCTGCAAATGTGAATGGAAAAAGGAGTATCGTAAAACAGATGATTTTTGGAATTATCTGCATAACGCTGCTCCTTTTCTAAACAAATAATGCACAAAAACATACCTCATAATTTACTATATTGTAAAAAATTGCATAAAAATATTGACATAAATTGCCCAATACTATATACTTTTATATAGTAATAAAGAAGGCGTGTAACTGGGAAAGCAGGCATAACCAACATTAGAAAATAAGAACAAGCTTATATTTTAGTGGATGGTTATTTTTTTTATTCATTTGGTTATAATGATAGTAGTCCATTAATAAACCATAACAGGAGAATACAATGAAGATTGAAAAGGTATTAATAATAATATTATAAGCTCAATTGATTCAAATGGAAAAGAACTGGTAATAATGGGCAAGGACTTGGCTTTGGCAGGAAGGCAGGAGACGAAGTTGATGAATTAAAGGTTGAGAAGATTTTTAAACTTGATAATAATTCTGATTCTAAACATTTCCAAGAGATAATTGAGAATATGCCTATAGAACATCTTCGGCTTACAACAGATATTGTTAAGTATGCATATGATAAGATTACTACTAAGTTCAGCAGAAGCATTTATGTAACACTTTCAGACCATATTAATTTTGCAATTGAGAGATTTCATAATAATCAGAATATTGATAATCAGCTTAAGTTAGAGATTAAGAAATTTTATCCGTTAGAATATGGAGTAGGACTTAAGGCGCTAGAGATTATTAAGAAGGAAATTGGTGTTGAATTACCAGAGGATGAGGCAGCGTCAATTGCTATGCATTTTGTTAATGCAGAGCTGGGTAACTCCAATATGAATCAGACAATGATGATTACTAAAATGATTCAGAATTGCATGAATATTGTAAAATATCATTTTAACATAGAGATTAATGAAGAGTCAGAATATTATCTTAGGTTTGTTACACATCTTAAGTACCTGACAGAGAGATTATTTACCGGAACAGGTTATAAGTCACAGGATAAAGATGATAAAGAATTATTTGAAATGATAACCGATAAATATAAAAATGAATTCAAATGTGCTGAAAGAATAGCATATTTTGTAGATAAAGAATTACATTTCAAACTTCCGGATGAAGAACTTATGTATTTGACAATACACATAAAGAAGATAACATGTGAGAAATGTGATAGTAAATGTAATAACAAATGTGAATAAATATAATCCAGTGTGGATTGTTACTGGTAAGGCAGGCAAAACCCGGGAGATTGGCAATTAAATATTAATATTTTGCCAGTTTTTTGGGTATTTTAATTTAGATAGTATATAACTACATGAGCAAAGCGAGTATTTGATAAAAATATGCGATGAATAGTTGCATTTTAATAAAAATGAAAGAAAGGACACAATAAGTGCAAGGTGATTATTATGAAAAAGTTTAATTATGTTATTAAGGATGAGATTGGAATTCACGCAAGACCGGCAGGATTACTTGTTAAAGAGGCTAAGAAGTATGTTTCGAAAGTAACGATTGAATCAAATGGAAAGTCAGCAGAGGCTACAAAACTTATGGCAGTTATGGGACTTGGTGTAAAGAATGGTAATGAAGTAGTTGTAACGGTTGAAGGTGATGATGAAGACACAGCAAGCACAGCACTTGAAGAATTCTTCAAGACAAATTTATAAGATGAGAAAGGCAAGGGCGTGAGCGTATGGAGAAATTTACAGGTAAGTCAATATTTAACGGAATAGCAATTGGAAGAATTCTTTTTTATTCAAAAGATGGTGCAACAGTGTGCCGTCATAAAGTAGAAAATGCTGAAGCTGAAGTTAAAAGATATGAGGCGGCAAGACAGCAGGCAATAGAAGAATTAAATTCTGTTTACGAAAAGGCTGTAAAAGAAGTCGGAGAAGTTAATGCGGCAGTATTTGAAGTACATGCTATGATGTTAGAAGATGATGACTATAATGATTCAATTAAGAATATTATAACTACACAAAATATTAATGCAGAATATGCGGTAGCTATTACCAGTGATAATTTCTCTAAAATGTTTGCGAAAATGAATGATGATTATTTTAGTGCAAGGGCAATAGATATTAAAGATATTTCCGAAAGGGTGGTTAATATCTTATCAGGAAAAACCAGTGGAAATATTATTGGTGAAGAGCCTGTAATCGTTGTGGCAGAAGATTTAGCACCAAGCGAAACTGTGCAGATGGATAAAGATAAATTACTTGCATTTGTCACAGAGTTAGGCTCATCTAATTCACATACTGCAATTCTTGCAAGAACAATGAATATTCCGGCAATTATAGGTGTAAAAATTGATAAAGAGTGGAATGGCAAAATGGCAGTTGTGGATGGTTTTAACGGAGAATTCATTATTGAACCGGATGCAGTTACTATGGGAAACATGAAGAAAAAGCAGCAGGAGATATTAGAAGGCAGAGAACTTTTACAGCAGCTGAAAGGCAAAGAAGATGTTACACTTGATGGAAAACATATAAAATTATATTCTAATATTGGAAGTGTTGCTGATGTAGCAAACGTACTTAAAAATGATGCAAATGGTATCGGATTATTCAGGAGTGAATTCCTGTATTTGGAGAGCAGTGCATTTCCGACCGAAAACGAGCAGTTTCAGGCATATAAAACAGCTGCAGAGAATATGGCAGGAAAAAAGGTAATAATCAGAACTCTTGATATAGGTGCTGACAAACAGGTGGACTATTTCGGATTAGATAGAGAAGATAATCCGGCAATGGGATATCGTGCCATAAGAATATGTTTAAAACAGCAGGATATTTTTAAAACTCAGTTAAGAGCATTGTACAGAGCCAGTGCTTATGGTAATATATCAATTATGTTTCCGATGATAATTTCAGTAAGTGAAGTTAAACAGATTAAGGAAATCGTTGAAGAAGTAAAAGTGGAATTAACAGAGCAGGGAATCACATATGGCGATGTTGAATTAGGAATAATGATTGAAACACCTGCCGCAGTAATGATTAGTGATTTACTTGCTAAAGAAGTTGATTTCTTCAGCATCGGAACAAATGATTTGACACAGTACACATTGGCAATCGACAGGCAGAATTCAAAACTTGATGATATATATGATTCTCATCACGAGGCAATACTTAGAATGATTAAGATGGTAGTTGACAATGGTCATGCTAATAACTGCTGGGTGGGAATCTGTGGCGAATTGGGAGCAGATACAACCCTTACGGAAACATTTGTTAAAATGGGCGTAGATGAATTATCAGTTTCGCCGACATTTGTATTACCTGTCAGAAAGATAATTAGGGAAATAAAGGTAAATGGTTAAAATAGTAGCATTAGATTTAGACGGAACGTTATTAGATGGACAAAAGAATATAACAGAAGTAACGCTTAGGGAATTAGAGAGAATTAAGAAAATGGGCGTTAAAGTTGTTATAGATACCGGTAGAAATTATAGCGGTGTGGTTGCGTCATGAATATTAAAACTTAATCGGATACTTAGAATATCTTATTATCATAGCACAGCAAGACGAATCTTTTGTGCAATATGATGAATATAAACATATATTTTATCGTGAAAAGATGTTGTCTAATTTAATAATGAATGATATAATATAGCGAATTAGGGTAGAAATATCCTAATTCAATTTTGTGAAAATAAATCCTATAATATTATATTTAGGCAAGGTGAAATGACATTATGAAAAAACTTATTTTAGTAACAAGCCCTCCGGCATGTGGTAAAACTTTTGTATCAATGAAATTAGCAGAGGCATTAAGCCATGTTGTATATCTTGATAAGGATACACTTATTTGCCTTAGCAAGCAGATTTTCAAGGTAGCAAATCAGCCATATAACAGAAGCAGTGATTTCTTTAATGAAGAAATCAGAGACTATGAATATGAGGCAATTATGGCACTTGCCATGGAAGCATTGACATATGAGGATACGGTACTTATTAATGCTCCATTTACAACCGAAATCAGAGATGACGACTATATTAAAGGACTCAAAGCCGAACTAAAGAAAAAAGGTGCAAAATTAGTGGTGGTATGGGTAAGAACAGAGCCGGAGGTATGTCATCAGAGAATGATAGAGAGAGCATCAGACAGAGATACATGGAAATTAACACACTGGTATGAATATATTAAAAAAGTTAATTTTACAATTCCAACTAATCTTGAAGACCCGAATGACCCGGGAACGCTTTTGATATTCAAGAATTCGTCTGAGGAAGAATTTGCGGCAAGTCTTAAGAAAATTAAAGATAAGATAGAGGAATTATAGAGAATAAGAGCAATACAGATATAGAAAATACTTGTATAAAAAAGAGACAATAGTTCATACTTAACGTGTATGATTAAATTGTCTTTTTTAGTATAAATAACTTGACATATAATATTAAATGTAACTGTTTAGGAGGTCCATTATTCAAAGATTAATTCCGGACTTCCCATAAAGGCATTTTTTATAGCTTCAACCACATTTTTTCCATGTTTCTTGGCAGTACCAATATAGGACATTACGGTTAAGTAATCACGGATTCCTTCTTCGGTTCTGAAGCAACCGGAAACCTTAGTTTTGGTCTTAATCATGCGCAGATCTCTTTTTGCTTGGTTGTTGTCAAAATCAATTTGGAAGTCCTTTAGAAAAAGGCAGACTTCACCCTTGTATTTTTGAAGGCGTTCGATGAGTGCCAAAACCTTCCCTTTTTTAGGGCGGCCCTTTTTCTTCGCTTTCGTTGTGACCATTGGATTTTCAGTAAATGCGATTTTGATGATCGTGTCGTACTCTTCAGCATAATACTTAACCTTATGATCATCAGCACTTGTCAGATTCATTGCTATTGCTTCTTTCTTTGACTTTTTCATGTCCAAAAGAAGCTTTTTGAATCTGGGTGCCCATGTCTGTTCGGGATGGTTTTCTATTACTCCATTCAGTTCACGCAGTAAATGGGCACAGCAAATCGCGTGCAGAACATCAAATTTCCAATAAGATGCCCAGCAGTCATGGATTGCAACGCCATGGAAATTAGGGAGTATATCCATCTCCGTCATACCGGTGTGCCCACGTTTGCAGCTGAAAAACAGGTATGTAAATAATTCGTCGCTGGCAACATGTGCCCAACGAGTGTGACCATCCACACGAGTTCCTGTTTCATCAAAATGAGCCTTTGCAGCATTACACATATGCTCCTTAATTGCTTCTACAACATTACTAACTTTGGCAGCACATCGGGATACAATCTTTAGGACCGTTCCGGTAGAAATAGGAAGGTCAAACAGACTACCTAAGATTTCCTGCGTACGCTTTGCACTAACAGCACCTACCGTGTTCAGTGTTACAATTAAGGAGGCAATGGATTCTCCATACTGAATCTGGCCTTTTATATCAGAAGGAAATGTACCTTTCAGGGTCTGGTTTGATTTTGGACACTTAACTTCCATGGATTCATATGCATCAAGAATTTGAATGACCTGGACATCAACCTAGTACCTTGTTTCACCGACACATGCGGTACCCTTACATTTTCTCCAATTCGGACAATTCTTGCAGGCATCCGGAATAAGAGTTTGAGTTGTGTCGGGTTCTCTGGTAATTACCATGTGCACACCTGAATGACCTTGCTGTGCAATCTATTCAAAAACCGTGAATTACAGCTTTGAAACATGGTAATTCAAAAAGTTTGCGGAGTAATCCACAACGAATGAATAATTGCTATTTCTGTGGAATGATTATCCACAGAAATCAAGGAATGACTTGCAAAACAGTTTTTTTATTTTCTCTGTTTTGCACAAAAAATATCTGGTTCTTATTATGGGTCCTAAACAGTTACTTTATATTTATTTTATTGACATCAATAATAATTAGAGATATAATTGCGCCTGTTAATATTTAACAATGTTAATTATTGGCTTTGTTAAATAATTCTTAAATATATATAAAGAAGGTGAATATAATATAAAATGGCAAAAAAGAAATTGAGTGATGATGATGTGTTAAGAGATAAGATTATATCGTCTATTATCAGAATGAAAAAAGCTCATTTAGGAATGTTAGTTAATGGTATATCTTATATGGAATTTCTTACGTTAGAAATATTGGCACGATTTATAGAAGAATATCCTGATAAAACAGGAATGGGTGTTTCAGAGCTTGCTGAAAAAATTCATATTTCCATGCCACAGATGTCAAGACTTTTAAAAAATATGGAAGAGAAACAGTATATTTTGAGAATCGTTAATGCAACTGACAGAAGAAATACATATGTATCTATAACTGACATTGGAGGATTGAAAAGAAAATGTGTAAAAGGCGAAATGGATGACTATATTAATACTGTTATTGCAAGAATGGGAGCAGATAAAATTGATTTGCTAATTGAATTAGTTAACGAATCTGTAGACATAATGAAAGATGAACAGAATAAAAGAAAGGAGCATAAACACTAAATGGGAAAGTTATTTAAATATTGGAAAGACCATATTGGTTTTATATTGATTATTATCGCTTTACTCGTTGTTCAGGCTTATTGCGATTTGGAACTTCCTACATATACAGGAGATATTGTAGATGTGGGTATTACAAATGGTGGTATCGAAAATGTAGCACCGGAAAAAATGAGCAGTGAGACATTTGAAAATATTTGTTTCTTACTGAGTGATGAAGAAGCAGAAACTATCAGTAAATATTATGATTTAAAGGATAATGGAATCTATAAGTTAAATACTGATAATCAGAAGAAAATAGATAAAATTAATGAGATAATAGGCATGCCTGTTGTTATGTTATCAGGAATGGAAAAACAGGAGGATTCTCCGCTTGACCAGATGAAGGCAGCATATGCGGCAGGAATGATGACTAAGGACGACATTCTTGAGTATAGGGAAAAAGCAGAAACAGAGATGGGTGATTATGGCGAATCAATTATATCAAGCCAGGCAACTGCATTTGTTAAGGCTGAATATAAAAAGATTGGTGTAGACACAGGCAAGATTCAGACAGACTACCTTATTAAAAAAGGTTTGATGATGCTTGGATATGCCGTAGTCGCAATGGTCGTATCAATATTTGCAGGATTACTCGCTTCTATTCTGGCAGCAAAAGTTGGTATGACACTTAGAAGCAGTGTCTTTAAGAGAGTTGTAGCATATTCAAATGCAGAGATGGATAAATTTTCAACAGCATCATTGATTACAAGAAGTACCAATGATATCCAGCAGGTACAGATGGTAACGGTAATGATGTTTAGAATGGTAATGTATGCACCGGTTCTTGCAATTGGTGGTATCATAAAAGTGTTAAAAACAGATACAGGTCTTGACTGGATAATTGTATTAGCTGTAATGGTAATAATTGGAACTGTATTAGTACTTATGTCAATTGCACTTCCTAAGTTCAAAATAATGCAGAAACTGATGGATAAATTGAACCTTGTATCAAGGGAAATTCTTACGGGTGTACTTGTAATCAGGGCATTTTCAAGGGAGAAAAAGGAAGAAGAAAGATTTGAAGATGCTAATAAAGAATTAATGTCAACACAGTTGTTTACTAATAGGGTAATGACATTTATGATGCCGATAATGATGTTTATTATGAATGGCATAACAGTTCTTATAGTATGGATGGGTGCAAAGGGAATTGACAATGGAAGACTTCAGGTCGGAGATATGATGGCATTTATAACATATGCAATGATGATTATAATGTCATTCTTAATGCTTACCATGATTTCTATTATGCTTCCAAGAGCAGGTGTGGCAGCGTCTAGAATTGACGAAGTAATTGAGACAGAACCAACAATTCACAATGCCGAAAACAGTGCCCAAAATGATAAAAAATTAGAAAAAGCAAAAGGTATATTGAAATTTAGTAATGTTGCTTTTAAGTATCCCGGTGCAGAAGAAAATGCGTTGGAGAATCTTACATTTACAGCAGAACCAGGTAAAACAACAGCCATAATTGGCAGTACGGGATGTGGTAAATCCACACTTATTCATTTGATTCCGAGATTCTATGATGTTACAGATGGAAGTATTACTATTGATGATATAGACATCCGTAATATATCACAACACAAATTAAGAGAATTAATTGGATTTGTTCCACAGAAAGGTGTTCTTTTCTCAGGTGATATTGAATCTAATATTAAATTTGCAGGTGAGCAGATTAGCGATGATGATATGAAACTTGCAGCAGAGATTTCCCAGTCAACAGAATTCATTGACTCAAAGACTGAAAAATATAAATCAGAGATTGCACAAGGTGGTACAAATGTATCAGGAGGTCAGAAACAGCGACTTTCTATTGCAAGAGCTATTGCGAAGAAGCCGCAGCTGTTCTTATTTGATGATAGTTTTTCAGCACTTGATTATAAGACAGATGTTGTACTTAGAAAAGCTCTTAAAGAGAATCTTGGTGATTCAACAGTAATTATAGTTGCACAACGTATTAGCACAGTACTTCATGCAGATCAGATAATTGTTCTTGATGATGGTAAAATTGCGGGAATGGGAACTCATGCGGAATTGCTTGAATCCTGTGAAGCATATCAGGAAATTGCTAAATCCCAGTTGTCTGAGAAAGAATTGAAGGGAGGTATGGCATAATGGCAGAATCAAGAAAAGGAAGACCAGGCGGACCAATGGGACACGGAGCGGGAATGCCTGCCGAAAAAGCAAAAGACTTTAAAGGAACAATTAAGAAATTAATGGGGTTTGCAAAGAGATATACATTACAGATAGTACTTGTTATGATATTTGCAATTGGCAGCACCATTTTTACGATAGCAGGTCCTAAGATTTTAGGTAAGGCCACAACTGAATTAGGAAAAGGACTTGGCAAAATGATTGCCGGAACTGGTGGAATTAATTTTCACAGGATAGGAATTATCTTAGGAATTCTTATAGGATTATATGCAGTCAGCGCAGTTTTCTCATTTATTCAAGGCTGGTTGATGACTGGTGTATCACAGCGCATGTGTTACAATTTAAGAGAAGCTATTTCTAAGAAACTTAACAGACTTCCAATCAGCTATTATGAATCGCGTACGGTAGGTGAAGTCTTATCAAGAATCACTAATGATGTGGATACATTGCAGATGAGTTTAAATCAGTGTATAACACAGCTTATTACTTCAGTAACTACTGTAATAGGTATTCTTATAATGATGTTAAGCATAAGTCCGTTAATGACACTTATTGCGATTGTAATACTTCCTGTTTCAGGAATAATGGTAGGTCTTGTGGTAAAGGCATCACAGAAGTATTTCGTTGCACAGCAGAAATATCTTGGACGGATAAATGGACAGATAGAAGAAGTGTATAGTGGTCAGAATATAGTAAAATCATTTAACAGAGAAGAAATTGCTTTGAATGAATTCTATGAAACTAATGAGATTTTATTCAAATCTGCATGGAAATCTCAGTTTTTGTCAGGAATGATGCAGCCTATAATGTCATTTATCAGTAATCTCGGTTATGTGTCAGTGGCAGTAGTTGGCGGATTTCTTGTTATCAACGGAACAATTCAGATTGGAGATATCCAGTCGTTTATTCAATATGTTAAATCATTTACTCAGCCTATAGCACAGCTTGCACAGGTATCTAATATGTTCCAGTCAATGGTTGCAGCGGCAGAAAGAGTATTTGAACTTCTCGATGAACCGGAAGAGGAATTAGTTGTAGAGAATCCTGTTAAATTAGACAAAGTGGATGGAAATGTATCATTTGAGCATGTTCATTTCGGATATAATCCTGATAAAATTATTATAAATGATTTCAGTTGTGATGTTAAACCGGGTCAGACGGTGGCTATCGTCGGACCAACCGGTGCAGGTAAAACCACAATGGTAAAACTTTTAATGAGATTTTATGATGTTAATAGTGGCAGCATTAAAGTAGATGGTCATGACTTAAAAGATTTTAACAGATATGACCTTCGAGAAAACTTTGGTATGGTATTGCAGGACACATGGTTATTCAAGGGAACAATAATGGAGAATATCAGATATGGACGTCTAGACGCAACAGATGAAGAAGTAATTGCAGCTGCAAAGGCAGCACATGCACATCACTTTATTAAGACACTCCCTGATGGTTACCAGATGGAACTCAATGAAGATGCCAGCAATGTATCACAGGGACAGAAGCAGCTTCTTACAATTGCCAGAGCAATTCTTGCAGATAAGAAGATACTCATACTAGATGAAGCAACAAGTTCAGTAGATACAAGAACAGAAGCAAGAATTCAGAGAGCTATGGATAATTTGATGCGAGGCAGAACAAGTTTCGTAATTGCACACAGACTATCAACTATTAAAGATGCCGATGTCATTCTTGTAATGAAAGATGGTGACATCATTGAGCAGGGAAGCCATGATGAATTAATTGCACAGAATGGTTTCTATGCAAATCTTTATAATTCACAGTTTGAAGAGATTGCGTAATTATAATACTTCTAAATAGCAGAAGTACTATAAAAAGATAATGAAAATAATAAAATAGAAAATTGAAAATGAACTGTCGTTTAACGAATGTTTAATCGTTAAATTGATGGTTCATTTTTTTGAGTTATTGACTATGAGGATTGAATATAATAAATGTTTTAACCGTTCACAGCGTGTATTTGCAGATTAACACGAATATTTGCATAATAACAAAATTTACGTCGAAAATAAAATAATAATTGTAGAATACAGTTAGTTGGTAAATAAAACTAACTAGTTGTTTTATATGGTGGCATATCATATAAAGTGATACTTTCCCACTTTGATGCGCGCTCAAATTGGAAGTTTATTTATTACAATTCTGTAATTAATCCAAATAAATGTGGATGGTCAGATAATGGAAAAAATAAAACTGCACCATACGAAACCGTACTAAGCTTAAAAGGTAATACCAGAAACATAAATATTAAGGAGGAAGGAAAGACAGGGCTGGTTTGGGATCCATGGAGGACTTCAGTTGATAAAACAAATCTGGCTATGGTACCAAGCAGAGAAGTATATATTAGTGGAACAACACTTAATCAGAAAGGCAGCGTTAAGCCGGAATAAATATTAGATAATTACATAAATGAACCGATTATTATTAAAAATCGGTTCATTTTTTAGTAATAATCAAGATGCCTGGGTCAAATAGTATAAATCATGTCTATGCCGGATATAAATCCTAACTTATAAACAAAATCTGATTTATACTAAAATTTTTCTAAAATCTCTTGATATTTAAAATGGAACCTTTAAAATAACCCATATATAAATTCATAGATAAAAGTTTGAAGAAATTTAGAAAGGTATGGTTATTTTATGAAGGAGAAATTTAGAAGATTCATGTACGGAAGGTATGGTTCCGACCAATACTCAAGGTTTTTACTGGTGGTTGCAGTGATTATGCTGCTCATATCAACATTTGCAAGAAACAGTATACTTTATCTGTTGTCATTGGTGCTGATGGTCTATTTGTATTTTCGTATGTTTTCAAGAAATGCACAGAAAAGATATGCAGAGAATAGCAGATATTTAAAATATAAGGAGAGGATTAAGAATTTCTTTAAACATTTCAGAAGAGATATGAATATTAGAAAAACACACCATATATACAGATGTCCAAGCTGCAGGCAGAAGATAAAAATACCAAGAAATAAAGGAAAAATTGCAATAAGGTGTCCGAAATGTTATACTGAATTCATTAAAAACAGTTAATAAATGGAGGATTTAATGTTTGGATATGTGACAATAAATAAGCCGGAAATGAAATTTAGAGAGTATGATGTATATCGCTCATATTATTGTGGACTTTGTAAAGCAATTAAAGAGAGGCATGGTAACTTATGCAGACTTACATTAAGTTTCGATGTGAATTTTTTAGTACTGTTATTAAGCAGTTTATATGAAACTGAAACATCTTTTACAAAAGAAAAATGTATGGTTCATCCATTTGCTAAACAGGATATAAGACGCAATGAATACAGTAATTATGGTGCTGATATTAATTTGATGCTTGCCTATGCCAAATTAGAGGATAATTGGCAGGATGAGAGAAAGAAAACATCTAAACTGCTGATGACGATGATTAATGGCAGGAATAAAAAAGTAAGAGAACAATATATTAAGAAAATGCAGATTATATCAGATAATCTTATGAAACTTAGAGAATATGAGAATGCAGATGAGCACAATATCGATTATGTAGCGGGAACATTTGGCAATGTTTTAGGGGAAATATATGCATTTAGAAAAGATGAATGGGAAAAAGATTTAAGAAAAATGGGGTTTTATCTTGGTAAATTCATATATATAATGGACGCATATGAAGATATTGAAGACGATATTAAGAAAAATAATTATAATCCATTAAAAAATATATTTAACGAGGAAGATTTTGAAAATACGTGTTATAATATGTTAACAATGATGATGACAGAATGCACAAAGGCATTTGAGAGACTGCCGATAGTGGATAATGTACAGATTTTGAGAAATATTTTATATTCCGGTGTCTGGACAAAGTATAAGCAGATTTCCGGGGAAAGAAAAGGTAGAGAAAATGCTTGATCCATATTCAGTTCTTGGAATCACAAGAGGAGCTTCAGATGAAGAAATTAAAAAAGCATATAGAAATCTTAGCAGAAAGTATCATCCTGATGCTAATGTGAATAATCCGAATAAAGGGCAGGCAGAAGAGAAGTTTAAGGAGATACAGCAGGCTTATCAGCAGATTATGAAGGAAAAAGAGATGGGTTCATCACAGGATGCCTTTAATGGATATAATGGGTTCGGTGGATTTGGCGGTTTTCAGGGACAGTCAGCTAATACCGGTAATGATGAATATTCTAATTACATAAGAGCTGCAGAGAATTATATACAATCACAGCATTTTGCAGAGGCTCTTAATGTACTTAATAATATGAGCGAGAGAACTGCAAGATGGTACTATTTGTCGGCGATTGCCAATATGGGTGTCGGTAATAACATTCAGGCGAAGGAATATGCCGAAAAAGCAGTTCAGATGGAACCTAATAACCAGCAGTATCAGATGTTATTATATCAGATGCAGTCAGGAGACAGCTGGTATCAGTCTATGCAGTCACCATTTGGTGGTCAGGTGTATACTGACAACGGAGTATGTATGAAATTATGTCTTGCAAATATTTTGTGTAATATGTGCTGTGGATTAGGAAGATGCTAATTGATGAAAAAATATCCTGTAGCATTTAGCTAAACATCAATGAGACAGCACACTAGGATACAGATGTAGGTCATGAACCGATTCGTTTCATTGTACAAAGGGCAGATAACAAGTTAAATAAAGGTAAATATAATGGCAGAGACAGAATTATCTTCTAAATATAGATTTGTGAGAATATACGTATATTTTATGTTTTCATTTTATCCGTTATTTTTCCATAATTATTATTTCGATATAGCAACATGCAAATATATTCTATTCCTGATAGTAACGGGAATAGTTTTTGTTGTATCAGTATTTAATATGCCGGAGCATCTTTTAACACAAATTAAGGAAAGAAGAATAAGAATCAGAATAAGTGATTATTTCGCTTTAGGAATACTTACAGTCAATATTTTATCAGTTATATTTTCGGATAACAAAATGTATGGCATAACGGGGGCAGATGGAAGATTTGTAGGATTATCGACAGTTGTATGTCTGGTATTTCTGTATTTTTTAATATCAAGAACATTTATTGTAACAGAAACATTTTACATGGTGGTAGCAATAGGCAGTGGGTTAGTATCTTTGCTTGGAATTCTCAATTCCGTAAATGTTGATTTGCTGGGATTTTATAACGGATTAGAATATTCACAGAAATTATTCTATATATCAACATTGGGGCATGTAGATGTCTATACCAGTTACTTTGCATTAACAATTCCAATAATTTTCATATGTTACCTTAAAGTTAAGGATAATAAAAAGAGACTGGTATACTTGATTTCGCTTATTATGAATATAGCGGCAGTGGTGGGAGGACAGTGCGACAGTGGATATATTGTATTGTTTGCTTCTGTATTTCTTGTGTTAATATTAGCCGGGACCGGAATAAAAGCGCATTTATTTTTATTACCTCTGGCTATGTCAGAGATTTTAGTGAAAATATTGTTAGAAATTAATGAAAACTTAGAAGAACCAAGAGCAGTCAGCAGATTTACAAATGTAGTATTCGGTGATAAAGTAAGCACAATTATAGTTATATTATTTGCCATAAGTGTTTTTGTGAATTTACGATATAAAGCAGACTTATCTAAAGTGAAAATTGTGTTTATATGTATATTTGCAGCGGTACCGGTTACATATATAATTGCTCTTTTGGTTTTTACACTTATATGTAAAAATAAAGATTTGGGTCAATATGAAAATCTGCTAAGATTTAGTGATAGTTTTGGAAGTTATCGTGGATATATATGGACAACACTGGTAAAGGATTTTAAGGAAATGCCTCTTTTACATAAATTATTTGGAATAGGTGCAGATTCGTTAAGACCATATCTGGTATCGAAGTATGGAAGAGAGATGTATGTGGTTACAAATGCATACTATGATAATGCTCATAATGAATTTCTGCAATATCTTGTAACAACAGGGATATTAGGTTTGATGGCATATATGGGATGGCTTGCAGCAAATATAAAAACAGCACTGCGAAATCCAAAGTTCACAGTGCTGCTTGCTGCAATAATATGTTATCTTATTCAGTCAGTGGTTAATATAAATCAGGTAATAACCACACCTCTCTTTATCATAATGATAAGCTGCTTAGGGGAATCACAGAGAAGCTAACCAAAGTGTATAATGAACCCGCATTAGCGGGTTCTAGGTTATAATCTTACAGTTACGAAGATATCATAGATTGATTTGATAGCTTTTTCAAAATCAGAATCCTCAACACCGATAATTATGTTTAATTCGCTTGAACCCTGATCAATCATCTTAACATTTATATGAGCATGGGCAAGTGCAGAGAAGATTCTTCCGGCAGTCCCTCTTGTAGATTTCATGCCACGTCCAACAACAGCGATTAATGCAATGTCAGATTCAATTTCTATTGAATCAGGCTGTGTATTTCTATGAATACCTGCAAGAATTTCCTGCTCCTTTTTACCGAATTCTTCCTGATGCACAAGTACACTCATAGTGTCTATTCCGGAAGGAATATGTTCGAAAGAAACACCATTTTTTTCGAATTCCTCAAGAACTTTTCTGCCAAAACCAAGTTCAGAGTTCATCATGTCTTTTTCAATACTTACAGCAGTAAAACCACGTTTTCCTGCAATGCCCGTAATCGTATAATTGGGTTTCATGGATGTACTTTCGACAATCATGGTTCCCGGATTTTCAGGAGAATTTGTATTCTTAATATTAATAGGAATGCCTGCTTTTCTGACAGGGAAGATGGCATCTTCGTGGAGAACACCTGCCCCCATATATGATAATTCTCTTAATTCCTTATAAGTAATAGTGGTGATAACCTTTGGATTGTCAATAATTCTAGGGTCTGAGATAAGGAAGCCTGACACATCAGTCCAGTTTTCATATAAATCAGCTTCAACAGCTTTGGCAACAATAGAACCTGTTACATCGGAACCGCCTCTTGAAAATGTCTTAATAGTGTCATTAGGCATTGAACCATAGAAACCGGGAACAACCGCATATTCAATATTCTTAAGTCTTTCAGAAAGAATCTTATTTGTTTTTTCAGAATCAAATTTGCCATTATCATCAAAGAAAATAACTTCGGCGGCATCTACAAATTCAAAACCAAGATAGTTAGCAAGAACAATACCATTTAAATATTCTCCGCGTGATGCTGCATAATCTCTTCCTGCCTTACCAACAAAGCAGGCTTCCATTACTGAAAATTCTTTTTCAATTGATAATTCAAGTTCTAATTCATTAATAATTTCATAATATCTTTTTTTGATATTAGCTAACAAAGGTTTGTAATCCTTACCTTTAGCAGCAGCGGCATAACATTCATACAGCATATCTGTTACTTTAGAATCGTCTGAAAATCTTTTTCCGGGAGCAGAAGGAATAATATATTTTCTTGAATCCTCTGCATGAATAATTTCTCCGACTTTTTTGAATTGTTGTGAGCTGGCTAATGAACTGCCACCGAATTTAACTACTTTTATCATTTCATTAATCTCCATTTTCATTTATTATTTACATTAAAAGACATTATACATATGAAATGGGTATTTTATCAAGAGTTTTTTAAAAAAAATACAACAAAAAAGATTATGCATTGCATATGCAAGGCATAATCTTTTTGAGAAAAGAAGGATTAGAAATCTATTTCTTTGTCATAATAGCAGGCAATAAGTAACTTCTCCATTTCCTCCTGAGTAGGAATACGTGGATTAGAACCGGTGCATGCATCTGAAATGGCTAAGGCTGCCACATCTGCAAGTTTTGAATTAAATTCCGCTTCGTCAATTATTCCCCCTTCATAATCTTTGATACATGTTGGAATACTAAGCAAAGCATTCATTGATTTGATTTCTGTAATAAGTGCATTTACTAATGAATCTGTTGAATCACCTTTAAGACCGATAAATGCAGCGATTTCTGCATATCTTACGGCAGCTTCTTCGTTCTTTGCATTATATTTAATGATTTTTGGAAGATACATTGCATTTGCACAGCCATGTACGATATGACCGCCTGTATAAGCAGCACCTGTCTTGTGTGCCATTGAGTGAACAATTCCAAGTAATGCATTAGAGAATGCCATACCTGCAAGACACTGGGCATTATGCATTCTGTCTCTTGCATCCATATCACCATTATATGAAGCGATTAAATCATTATGAATCATTTTAAGTGCATGGAGGGCAAGGGGATCAGTGTAATCGCAATGAAGTGTGGAAACATAAGCTTCAATTGCATGAGTCATTGCATCCATACCTGTATGTGCAGTTAGTTTTTGAGGCATCTTTTCTGCTAAATCCGGGTCAACAATAGCAACGTCAGGAGTAATGTTAAAATCTGCAAGCGGATACTTGATACCCTTTTCATAGTCTGTAATTACACTAAATGCAGTAACTTCAGTTGCAGTTCCCGATGTAGATGGAATGGCACAGAATTTAGCCTTTGTACGGAGTGTTGGAAAATTAAATGGTATACATAAATCTTCAAATGTAGTGTCAGGGTATTCATAGAAAGCCCACATTGCTTTAGCAGCATCAATAGGTGAGCCGCCGCCCATGGCAACTATCCAGTCAGGTTCAAATTCCTGCATCATTGCAGCACCTTTCATAACTGTTTCCACACTTGGATCAGGTTCAACATTTTCAAAAAGTTTTACTTCCATACCAGCGGCTTCAAGATTTTCTACTGCTTTATCGAGAAAACCGAAACGTTTCATTGAGCCACCGCCCACAACAAGAACAGCCTTGGTACCTTTGAGGTTCTTAAGTTCTTCAATAGAACCTTTTCCATGATATAAATCTCTTGGTAATGTAAATCTAGCCATATAATATCTCCATTTCTGCGCTGCCTATTGTTATTTTATACATATGTCAGACAACGCTTAGACATATGTATAATAATGAAAAAAGCAAAAGCAAATTTCATTTTGTCAACAGTGTGGCGAAGTCTGTAGGGAATTGTACAGGAATGTTAAAATTTTAACAGGCTTCTGAAAAAATCATATCATAAGAACGATAGAATAACAATTAAAAAACAATAAAATATGTTGACACTTTTTTTTATTATTGATAT
>CAZQRO010000027.1:0-22522 GCA_964595785.1 uncultured Eubacterium sp. | reverse complement strand
TGTAAACTGTACAGAACATTAGGAGTTATGGGCGGAATACTTGTTGTATTAATTATAGTATAGAATATGCATAGAAAGAGGCAGGGTATGGATGTAAATATTATTTTTAAAATTGCTGCGGTAGGTATTCTTGTATCAGTCATAAGTCAGATATTAAAACATAGTAGAAGAGAAGAACATGCCTTTTTGACAAGTCTTGCAGGTTTGATATTGGTATTGTACTGGATAGTCCCCTATATATATGAACTGTTTGAAACGATTAAATCATTATTTTCGTTATAGATGCTATAGGTTAAGGATTGTTTGTAAAACGATAGGCAGTATATTTGAAAGGTTGAAAGAAATAAATGAGTATTATACAAATTGCATTCATTGGAATAACAGGTGTATTAATAGCGGTGTGGTTTGGAGAAGTAAAAAAAGAATATTCCATACTTATAATGATTGCTGCATCTATTTTAATATTTTCTTTCGGAATATCAAAACTTGGACAAATCTTTAAAACAATAGAAACTCTTCCGGTTTTTCTGAATCTGTTTGATTTGATAGGAGGTCTGATTTGATAAAATTAAAAAGAGTATTTTTTATAATTATTTTAACGTTTTTTATTATTCAATCGGATACCTGTGTGCTTGGGCAATCTTCTGATGATGTGATATTAGATGAATATGGTTTTGATGAAATACAAGAATTTATTGATAAAGATGAAGAACTTGAAGACATTGATTTTAAACAGATTATTAACGATTTCATGACAGGTGACGCAGAAGGCGGAATGGACAAGATATTTGATTACATAAAAGATATTTTATTTAATGAGGTATTAAAGAACAGTGAAATTTTAAAAAAAATACTTATAATTGCCGTGATAGCCGCTGTTTTTACTAACTTTACAAGAATACTGAAAAATAGTCAGGTATCAGATACGGGATTTACGATTTGTTATATGATGATAATGTCATTTCTTATTACATCATTTTCAATATTATCAGCTTTAGCATATTCTACAATCGGAAGAATGGCAGATTTCATGAAAGCACTAGTCCCTTTATATATGGATAGTATTGGTGTAAGTGAAGGACAGGCATTTGCAGCTTCATATTATCAGATGACGTTAGCAGTTATAACCATAATTGATATGTTTTGTCTCAAAATACTTATTCCAATAGTGGATATATATGTTGTACTTGTAATTATTAATAATTTGTATTCAGAGGATTATTTTTCAAAAGCATGTGAACTCATTAAAAATATAATTTCATTTGGAGTAAAAGGAATGTTGACAGTTGTTATGGGGATGAATGTCGTAAGGCAGATGTTTTCTCCCATAGCAAGTAATATAGGTAATATGACCGCGAGAAATGTATTAGGACTTGTATCCGGAATGGGTGGAAGTTCAGGTAATATAACAGAATTGGTATATGGTACAAGTAATATACTAAAAAATGCAATAGGTGGTGCCGGAGTAATTGTGCTTGCCATAATTGTATTAATTCCAATTATTAAAACCATAATATTTGTATTTTCATATCAGCTTACAAATGCACTTATACAACCGATTTCTGACGATAGAATTGTCAATTGTATGGAAGGAATATCAAATGCTGCAATTTTGATGTTAAGAATTATTATGCAGTAAGCCTGATGTTTGTAATAACAATTACTATTGTGTGTATTAAAAATTAATTAAGAGATGGAGCATTCTGCTTTTAAGTAAACAATTTATTAATATTTAAAGGGGAAGATGGGAATGAATCAGATAACAGATGTAATTAGGGAAATTGCAATTTTTCTAATATTAATAAATATAATATCTTCACTTGTTCCGGGGGAGAGTTATAAGAAATACTTAAAGATGATTTCAGGAATAATAATCATACTGATTGTAATAAACCCATTATGGAAAATTGTAAATGGAACAGGGTTATATGATATGTTTGCTAAAGAATATAAAGAGAGCCGCATTATTGAAATGGATAAATCACTTGGAAGCCTTAATAATCAGATTAATGATATTGCACTTAAAGATTATGAAGGAGAATTCAATACACCTGAAATTGAAGGAATTGCAGTTATTGCCGAAGGGGGGGACAATCCTGAAAATATTCTGAAAATATCAAGTGTTGCACAGGCATTATTTGGAGTATCTTCACATAAAATATCAGTAATAGGAATGAGGTAATACTATATTAACAGGAGGTAAATGGGATTTGAAGGGAGTAGTAAGAAGAAATCAAATTATCATCACGTCACTTGCCATATTAATAGCAGTAGCAGGTTATTTAAATTATACAGAAAGGAATGTGGCAAAACAGACCGCAGGCAGCAAAACTGAAAAGGAAAGTGTTGATGACAGTACAACGTCATCTTCATTAAATGAAGTGTCGGCAGATGCTCTTAAGGAGTTTGAATCGGATTCGTTATTAGAAGGTACTGATGATATAGCAAGCAATGATTCAGAGGTTGAAGGAAAAAAACAGAAGTTTCAGCCGCAAATATTGTTATTACACCAATAACAGATGAAAATTAGTTGCAATTACTTGTGATTTTGTTATAATAATAATTAGTATGGATAAAATAAATGTGATACGAAACATATGACTGGAGGCAATAATTTATGGAAGATAATAGAACAACATACACTATACATGAAGATGGTAAAATTGGTGAAGTACAGATAGCAGATGATGTAGTTGCTATAATTGCAGGTCTGGCAGCAACAGAGGTAGATGGTGTCGCTTCGATGTATGGCAATATAACAAATGAACTTGTATCGAAGCTTGGCATGAAGAATCTGGCTAAAGGTGTTAAAGCAGTTTTAGAAGGCAATGAGGTAAGTATTGATATTTCACTAAATGTTAAATTTGGTTTTAATATTAAAGATGTTTCAATAAAGGTTCAGGAAAAAGTTAAGGCTGCCATAGAAAATATGACAGGGCTTACTGTTAATCTGGTGAATATTAGGATTGCTAATATTATTGTTGAACAGAATAACTAAAATTAATGGGTGTCATTAGTGGCACCCTTTTAGATGGTTAAGAAAGATTAATTTTAAATTAGGAGTAAACAACTTTATGACAAGAAGAGAATTAAGAACATATGCATTTAAACTTTTATATCGTACATTTTTTTATAGTAAGGAAGAGATGACAGAGCAGGAAAAACTCTTTTTTGAAGATTCCGATACAGAAATGGATATACCTGATATGGAATATGTACAGAAAAGAGTTAATGATGTAATTGCAAAGATTCCTGAAATTGATTCCGCTATTGATTCAAAAGCGGAGAATTGGGAGACCTGTCGAATGAACTATGTTGATTTGACGATAATAAGACTGGCATTTTATGAAATTAGTTATGATAATGACATACCAATGGCAGTAGCCATTAATGAAGCAGTAGACATAGCTAAGATATATGGCGGAGATGAATCAGGTTCATTTGTTAATGGTGTTTTGGCAAAATTATTATAAGTATGCATCATTGTAAAAACTCTGATACATGGAGGAAATATGGGAAGTGTATATACTGTTGCTCAGGCAAATCAATATATCAAGAATATGTTTACACAGGATTTCCTGTTAAGTAAGATTTCCGTAAGAGGAGAGGTATCAAATTGCAAATACCATTCATCAGGTCATATATATTTTTCCATAAAAGATAAAAGTGGTGTTCTTTCATGCATAATGTTTGCAGGTAAAAGGCGCGGGCTTGATTTTAAAATGGAAGACGGTAATAAAGTTATCGTTTCAGGGAATATTAATATATATGAGCGTGATGGCAGATATCAATTATATGCTGACAGGATAGAACGTGAAGGAATCGGTGATTTGTATAAGAGATTCCTTGAATTGAAACAGGAATTAGAAGAAATGGGTATGTTTTCGGCAGAATATAAAAAGAAGATACCTGTGTATGCAATGACGGTGGGAATTGTGACGGCAAGTACAGGTGCCGCCATTCAGGATATTATAAATATATCGAAAAGAAGAAATCCATATATAAAACTGGTATTATATCCGGCAAAGGTACAGGGTGAAGGCTCTGCTGAAACAATCGTTAAAGGAATACAGTATTTAGACAAAAGAGGCATGGATGTTATTATAACGGGACGTGGTGGCGGTTCTATCGAAGATTTATGGGCTTTTAATGAAGAAATAGTAGCTAGGGCTATCTTTGAATGTAAAACACCAGTAATTTCAGCAGTCGGTCATGAGACAGACTTTACCATTGCGGATTATGTGGCAGATATGAGGGCTCCGACACCGTCAGCAGCAGCTGAACTTGCAGTATTTGAATATGATAAACTATGTGAAAAACTACAATCCGTTAATGATGGAATGAGATTTCGCGTTGAGAATAAAATCCGCATCTACAGAAGAAATCTTGCAGATTATGAATGGAAACTTAAAAAGATGTCTCCGGCAAGCAATATTCAATCAAAGAGACAGCGGTTAGCAGATTTGGAAATCAGATTATATGACAGTTTAAAACGAAAAACTTCTTTAAGAAGGCACACTTTGGAACTTTTATCAGAAAGGTTGAATGGATTATCACCTTTGAACAAACTCTCAGGTGGTTATGCCTATGTTACTACAAAGGAAAACAAGCCTCTTAAAAGCATTTCACAGATTGATAATGGAGACGAATTAACGATAGTTGTAAATGATGGAAATGCCAGAGTTAATGTTATAGATAGAAATCGTGGTGATTTTGATGATAAATCCTGAAAGAGAGGTAAATATGGCTCAGACTAAGACTTTGGAACAATCATTAGAAGAATTAAATATGATAATTACACAGATGGACGGGGAAGACATCACACTTGAAGAATCATTTAAATTATATAATCAGGGTGTGAAATTATGTAAAACCTGTAATGATAAGATAGATAAAGTAGAAAAACAGTTAGAAATTATTGGAGGCAATGAAGAATAATGGATTTTAGTAAGGAACTTACAGATAGAGTAAGCTATATAGAAACTGTCATTAAAGAAAATCTTATTAATGAAAAAGACAGCACACTGCTTCAAAAGGATATATTTGAGGCGATGAACTACAGCATTTTATCCGGAGGAAAAAGACTCAGACCAATGCTGTTATTAGAATGTTTAAGATTATTTGGTGGAAATGACCGTGATTCGTGGGAATTTATGTCAGCCATTGAGATGATTCATACATATTCACTGGTTCATGATGATTTACCGGCAATGGATAATGATGAATACAGAAGAGGACGAAAGACAACGCATGTTGTATATGGTGAAGCGTTTGGAATATTAGCAGGTGATGCATTACTCAATTACGCATTTGAAACCGGATTAAAGGGTATTGTCAATAATTCATATCGTGATAATGCCGTTAAGGCACTTAAAATTCTTGCTGATAAAGCAGGTGTGTTTGGCATGATAGGCGGACAGGTTGTAGATATTAAAAATGATGATAAATGTGTTGATTTAGAGACACTTGATTATATTAATGAATTAAAAACAGGAGCACTTATTGAAGCCGCCATGATGATGGGTGCGGCACTTGCCGGTGCATCTGATGAAAAAATAAAATTAATGGAAGAAGCAGGAAGTTATATAGGAAGGGCATTCCAGATACAGGATGATATTTTAGATGTAACAGGTACAAGTGAAATTCTTGGAAAGCCTGTTTTAAGTGATGAGAAAAATAATAAATCCACTTATGTTAATCTGTTAGGCATTAAAGGTGCATCAGATAAAGTAAAGGAACTGTCAGAGAAGGCTGTTAACATATTTGATGGAATTGATGCTAAAAATCAATTTTTGGAAGAATTAATTATAAGTTTAATTTACAGGAAGAAATAATAGGTGCAGATATGGTTCTTGAGAAAATAAACAAATTAAATGATATAAAGAATATACCCAAAGAAGAATATGATGTTTTAGCAGAGGAAATCAGAAGTTTTCTTATTGATATCATAAGTAAGAATGGCGGACATTTAGCTTCAAATCTTGGAGTGGTTGAGTTAACAATGGCATTACATTTAGCCTTAAATTTACCGGAAGACAAGATTATTTTTGATGTCGGACACCAGTCATATACACATAAACTTCTGACAGGACGAAAAGATGAATTTGATGATTTGAGAAGCTATGGCGGAATGAGCGGTTTTCCTAAGAGAAGGGAAAACGAGTGTGACTGTTTTGATACAGGTCACAGTTCTACATCTATTTCGGCAGGTCTTGGTATTGTTACGGCTAATGAACTTATGGGAAAACCCGGAACGGTTATATCTGTTATAGGCGATGGTGCTTTATCAGGTGGAATGTCTTATGAAGGATTAAATAATGCAGCAAGGTTAAAACGTAATTTTATAATAATTCTAAATGATAATAATATGTCAATTTCGGAAAATGTAGGTGGAATGTCCACATACCTTAGTAATGTACGAGCAGGAGAGGCATATAATGACTTGAAAAATGGTGTAGTGGATACACTTAATAAGATTCCTGTCATTGGTGATAAACTTGTTTCTAAGATTAGAAAAACAAAAAGCAGTATTAAACAGTTAGTGATTCCCGGAATGCTGTTTGAAGATATGGGAATAACATACCTTGGTCCTGTAGATGGTCACAATATTAATCAGATGGTCAAAATTATAAGTGAGGCAAAGAATTTAGATCATGCAGTTATTATTCATGCCATGACTAAGAAAGGCAAAGGATATGTTCCTGCTGAAAAAAATCCGTCAAATTTTCATGGAGTAGATTCTTTTAATATTCAGACAGGTCTGCCGCTGAAGAAAAAGGAAAAACCGACGTATACGGATGTATTTTCTAAGGCTATTGTTAAGTTAGCAGATGAAGATAAAAGAATAGCAGCTATTACGGCAGCTATGCCGGATGGAACGGGTCTTAAGCGCTTCATGCAGCAATATCCGGAGAGATTTTTTGATGTAGGAATTGCGGAAGAACATGCAGTTACTTATGCAGCAGGACTTGCGGCTGCTGGAATGAAACCATATGTGGCCGTCTACTCATCATTTTTACAGCGTGCATATGACCAGATATTACATGATGTGTGTATACAGGATTTGCCGGTTGTATTTATGGTTGACAGGGCAGGAATAGTTGGGGCTGACGGTGAAACTCATCAGGGAATTTTTGATTTATCATATTTGTCAAATATTCCTAACATGAATATAATTGCACCAAAGAATAAATATGAATTAGCAGATGCAGTCAGATTTTCAAAGGATTTCAATCATCCATTGGCAATAAGATACCCACGAGGGATTGCATATGATGGATTAAGAACATATAATTCATTAATGGAATATGGCAAGAGTGAATTTATCTATGCTGAAAAAGACATTGCACTTGTTGCGGTGGGTTCAATGGTGGAAGTGGCAGTTGATATAAGAGAAAGCCTTAAGTCAGATGGTTTTAATGTTACACTTGTGAATGCCAGATTTGTTAAGCCTATAGATGAGAAAATGTTAGAAAAACTTGGAGAAGCACATAAATTAATTATTACAATGGAAGAAAATGTATTAAATGGCGGATTTGGTGAAAGAGTTTTAAGACTTATGTCTGATATGAATCTTCCATGTAAAGTTATCAATATTGCAATTCCAAATGTATATGTCGAGCATGGAAATGTGGATATTCTTAAACAGGAAATAGGATTAGATAAAGAATCTATATTGAATAAAATATTATCAAATTGTAACTATAATGAGACAGGTGAATTTGATATAAATATGTGACAAACATTTTTGGCATTTATGGAGGTAAAAGTGAAAGAAAGATTAGATGTACTGCTTGTTAAAGGCGGATTAGCGGAATCGAGAGAAAAGGCTAAAGCTATTATTATGAGTGGAAATGTATTTGTAAATAATAACAGAGAAGATAAAGCCGGTTCTGCATTTGATGATAAAGCTATTATTGAAGTAAGAGGAAATACATTAAAATATGTCAGCCGTGGCGGATTAAAACTTGAAAAAGCAATGGCAAATTTTGATATAGAGTTAGAAGGCAGAACATGTATGGATGTTGGTGCTTCAACAGGTGGTTTTACTGACTGTATGCTGCAAAACGGAGCTGTTAAGGTGTATTCTGTAGATGTAGGACATGGTCAGCTCGCATGGAAGTTAAGACAGGATGAACGTGTTGTATGTATGGAGAAGACAAATATCAGATATGTAACTAATGAAGATATACCGGATTTGATAGATTTTTCTTCGATTGATGTGTCATTTATCTCGCTTACTAAGGTGTTAGTTCCGGTAAGAGCCCTTTTAAAAGATGATGGACAGGTTGTATGTCTTATTAAACCACAATTTGAGGCAGGAAGAGAAAAGGTCGGTAAAAAAGGTGTGGTAAGAGATAAAAAAGTACATATGGAAGTAATTGAAATGGTAGTAGAATTTGCAAAATCTATTGGATTTAATGTACTTAATCTGGATTTTTCACCTATAAAAGGTCCTGAAGGAAATATAGAATATCTGCTTCATATAGAGAAAACTGTAGAAATACAGCAGGCAGATGAGACAGACTATACCAGAATAAATGACATTGTTGAAAAAGCGCATGAAACCCTTGATTAGTTTGAGTGAGAAATATTAAACTTATGATGAGATGTCTTTCATATTAAATTAAATGAAAAATGCTCCGGCATGGAGGTAGCAGTGAAAAAGTTTTATATTATTTCTAATATTTTAAAAGACTGTGAGTTAAAAACTGCAAATAAAATCACTAATTTCCTTGAGAATCATGATATGAAATGTAAAATTAACTCTATGCAGTTTATACAAAAAAATGTTAATATGTGTTATACTAATCCTGATAATGTGGATTCAGATACTGATTGCATTATTGTAATTGGTGGAGACGGAACGCTTATTCAGGCGGCAAGAGATTTACGAAATCTTGATATTCCCATGATTGGAGTGAATATGGGACATTTGGGATTTTTAGCCGAAATTGAACAGGATAATTTTGAGGAAATGCTTGCAATGGTTATTGATAATAACTATAAAGTTGAGTCAAGAATAATGTTAAACGGCAGTGTATACCGGAATGGTGTGAAGATTTATCAGGATATTGCCTTAAATGATATTGTGGCTGGAAGGTCAGGTAATCTGCGTGTAATTGATTTTAAAGTGTATGTTAATGAAGAGTACTTAAATCTTTATAGTGCAGATGGAGCAATAATTGCTACGCCGACAGGTTCTACAGCATATAATTTGTCGGCAGGCGGACCTATTCTTGAACCTTGTGCTAACATAATGTCAATAACACCTATATGTTCGCATACATTAGGTTCGAGAAGTATTGTTTTATCAGCAGATTCTTCGGTTAAAATAGAGATTTGTTCAAACAGAAATTCTGATGATGATGACACAAAGGTGTACTTTGATGGAAATTCTTCGTTTATGTTAAAAGAAGGTGACATAATTGAAATTAATAAATCAAAGTTGAACACAAAAATCATGAAGTTAAACAGAATGAGTTTTGTGGAAGTGCTGCATAAGAAAATGAATTAGCATGGAGGTAAGAGTGAAAGAAAACACAAATGTGCTTTTCTTTCACCCAGCAAGTTTGTGATGAAGCACAAACTTGTGAAATTACGATTAGAAATCGCAAAAGCGAGTTTCTAATCGTAAGCCTTCGCAAAAAACGATTCGGCATGGAGGTAAAGATGAAGTTAGAACGTCATACTAAAATTATTGAATTAATTAACGAATATGATATTGAGACTCAGGATGAGTTAGGTGATCTGCTCAACAAATGTGGCTATAATGTTACACAGGCAACTATTTCCAGAGATATAAGGCAGTTAAAACTTGTTAAGCAAGCCGTTGGTGACAAACAGAAATATATAGTTATGAATGGATATGTCAATGATACAAATGATAAATATACCAGAATTTTAAGAGACGGATTTTTATCTATGGCAATGGCACAGAATATTCTTGTTATAAAAACAGTTTCGGGAATGGCAATGGCTGTTGCTGCTGCTTTAGATGCGATGCAGTGGAATGAAATTGTAGGTTGTATTGCAGGTGATGATACAATCATGTGTGCCATTAGAACTTTAGATGATACATTAATTGTTATGGACAAATTGAATAAATTACTTAATAGGGATTAAAACTTGCAGATGGCTGTTCGGAGCAAATGTCTGAACGCTTAAGGTTACGACTTTTTAAGAAGCGGATATGGGAGTAAGAAGGAGGACGTAATGTTAATAAACGTAAATGTAAGAAATTTAGCACTCATTAAAGAGGCTGATGTATTTTTTGATGAGGGACTAAATATTCTTACCGGAGAAACAGGAGCAGGTAAATCAATTATTATAGGTTCTATTCTGATTGCACTTGGCGGAAAGATTCCAAAAGATATTGTAAGAGATGAGAAAAAAGAAGCTCTTGTAGAACTTGTATTTCAGATTCAAACTGAAAAATTAAAAGACAGACTATGTAAATCAGGTGTAAATATTGATGAAGATGGTCAGTTAATAATTTCTAGAAAGATTTTAAATGGAAGAAGTACAATAAAAGTAAACGGAGAAACATTTAATACTTCGTCACTTAAAAATGTAACAGAACTTTTAATTGATATCCATGGACAGCATGACCATCAGTCTTTATTAAAGAAGGACAGACAGTTAGATATATTGGATAATTTTTCACTTGCAGATATCAAGGATACAAAGGTAAAACTTAAAGAGGAATATTCTAATTACATTTTATTAAAAAAAGAAATTACTGAATATGATATTGATGATGATTCTAGAAACCGTGAAATATCATTTTGCCAGTTTGAAATTGAAGAGATTGAGAACGCACATCTTAAATGTGGAGAATTTGAAGAAATCGAAGAATCATATAAAAAAATGTCTTCTGTCAAAGACATTATTTTGAAAATGAATGAAGTATATGAAATAATTGGTGGAGAGAGTTTTGATGGTGTATCAGAGAAACTAAGCAATGCACTTAGAATTTCCCAGTCAGCAAGTGAAATAGACGGAGAAATAGGAGGAATTGTAAATAGCCTTACTGATATTGAAAGCATTTGTCAGGATACCTGCAGGGCAGTAAAGGATTATGTGGATTCGATGTCTTTTGATGAAGAGGAAACAAGAGGCGTTGAGGAACGTTTAGATGAATTGAATCGATTGCGCCAGAAATATGAACAGAAGAAGATTTATGATGACCCTGTTCAAAATATACTTGAATATAGAGATAAACAGGAAGAAAAACTTAATAAATTAGAAAATCTTGAAAATAAAAAGAATGAACTTATAGAAAAGATTAATATATCTGAACAAAAACTCAAAAAGTTAAGTGGTGATTTATCTAAAGAAAGAAAGAAAAATGCAGTTGCTTTATCGAAAAACATCGAAAACATATTAAAAGGTCTGAATTTTTTAGATGCACGATTTGAAATTAAAATTACTGATATTAGTCATTATTCATCTAATGGTACAGATGAGATTGAATTTATGATTTCGACTAATCCGGGAGAAGATGTAAAGCCGCTTAACAGAATTGCTTCAGGCGGTGAATTGTCGAGAATAATGTTAGGAATTAAGACAATTATGGCTTCAAAAGATGAAATAGAGACATTGATTTTTGATGAAATTGATACAGGAATTAGTGGAAGAACTGCTCAAATGGTTGCAGTGAGAATGAAAGATATAAGCAAAGTTCATCAGGTAATCTGTATTACTCATTTACCTCAGATTGCAGCTATGGCGGATAATCATTTTCTGATTGAAAAGGGTGTAATGAACGGAATTACGGAAACTAATATACATATACTTGATTATAATGAATCCGTAAATGAACTATCAAGAATGCTTGGTGGTGCAGAGATTACAAAGGCAGTATTAGATAATGCCAAAGAAATGAAAAATCTTGCTAACAATTAACAGTTTTAAATAACTCCATTATCATATAATAACTTATAGGAACAGGTTGTGACATGTTATTATATGAAATGGAGATTTTTTATGAGAATAAGAAATTATCGACGATTTTTAATTGCTATTTTTTTATCGGAATTGTTTTTACGGGGATGTATTCTTACAAATATATTAATGAAAATATACCTGATGAAATAAATGTATTTTCGATTGAAGATATATCAATAAATCCCAACTTATGTTTTTAATAAATAAATATGGTTCTGAAGACATAGTTCTTGGAATAAGAAGAAATTCCAATGAGATAAATGTAAAAGTTACGCCGGTATGTGTGGGAAATGATGAATATAAGATTGGCATATGGGTACGTGATGATTCGCAGGGTATTGGTACGCTGACATATATAACAGAAGATGGACATTTTGGTGGTTTGGGGCATGGAATAAGCGACGTTGATACAGGAAAACTTCTAGGCTCCGTAGATGAAATATTGTATCAGGCAGACATATGGGGAATAAAAAAGGGTGAAGATGGCAATAATGAAAAAAACAAAGGAATGGTAATCGAAATAACGGATCCTGAACTTTTATCTAAAACTAATGGAATAGTTCAGGGAATGAGCGGTTCACCAATAATACAGGATGGCAGACTAATCGGAGCCGTGACTCATGTATTTGTCAGTAATTCCAGAAAAGGATATGGTATATTCATTGAAAATATGCTTGGGCAATAAGTATGCGAGAAATGTAACGGCAGAAAATATTTACATTCGTAAACAATAATGAAATAGTATTTGTAAATGCAAACATTGTATGATATAATATTTGTAAATACAAATATAGAGGTGATACAAATGGCATTTTCATATGAGAAACTATTTCAATTGGCAAAAATTAAGGGATTAAATAAAACGGAACTTCGGGAATTGGCTGATATATCTACGGCAACATTAGCAAAACTATCGAAAAATGAAAATGTTGGTATGGACATTTTAGAAAAACTCTGCATTGCATTAAATTGTCAGCCTGGAGATATACTAAGTTATACATTAGAAACTAAGAATAAATTGTTGAATATATTAAGAGAAGAAATGCAAATGAATCTTAAGGGTGGAATCTATCATTCTACCCAAATTAAACTCACTTATAATTCAAATCATATTGAAGGAAGCAAATTATCTGAGGAACAGACAAGATATATATTTGAGACAAATACAATTGGTGTTGAGGATTCTAAATATGCAATTAATGTAGATGATATTATCGAAACGACAAATCATTTTGATGCATTCAGATATTTGCTTGATATTGCAGAACTTGATTTGTCGGAAAATATTATTAAGGAATTTCACAAGAGTTTAAAGAAGGGTACTTCTGACAGCAAAAAGGAATGGTTTGCAGTTGGAGATTATAAATTAAAGCCGAATATGGTAGGCGAACGTAAAACCTCCGCACCCAAAGATGTAAAAAAAGATATTTGTAATTTATTAAATGATTATAATAATATAAAAGAAAAAACAATAGAGGATATTATAGAATTTCATTATAGATTTGAATGTATTCATCCGTTTCAGGATGGAAATGGGAGGGTTGGAAGACTCATTCTATTTAAAGAATGTCTAAAGAATGGATTTACACCAATTGTCATTGAAAATCAATATAAGACGTTCTACTATAGGGGTCTGAAGGAATTCGAGAGGGAAAGAGGATACTTAATAGATACATGTCTGAACGGACAGGATATGTATGAAAAATTATTAGATTATTATGAGGTTTTAAAATAGTTATCTAATTAGATGCTGTTTGAGGTAAGTATAGTATACATTATGTTTATATTCAGCATATAGCACAGCAAGATGACCATTTTGTAAAAATAGATAACCGGCACATAATAAAAATTTTTAGCAAGCGCAAATTTTGTCGAAAATATACGATAACTATTTTTTGCATTATTTTAGGTAAAAATATATAATTATGTATGCAAATAAAAACAAAATAGAAGAATTAAGGGGAAAATGGAGAAACTCGACGTTGTAATAGCAGAAGATAATGAGAGAATTTTGCAGATACTTGATGATTTGCTTAGCAGTGATGAAGAAATTCAGGTTGTTGGTAAGGCGAAAAATGGAGAGGAAGCAATTAATGTCATAACGAAGCAGGAACCGGATGTGGTTTTAATAGATATTATTATGCCAAAATTTGATGGACTGGCTGTAATGGATAAGGTTAATAAGGAGACCGGTATGAAAAAGAAGCCGGCATTTATCGTGTTGTCGGCGGTGGGAAGAGAGACAATAACAGATGATGCCTTTGACCTTGGTGCATGTTATTACATTATGAAACCATTTGATAATGAAATGGTATTAAGCAGAGTAAAGCATATTAAGAATAGTATTAAGAAAAAGAGCCTTGAACCAAGAAAGATTAATGCATTTGAAAATAAGAAGGAATACATAGAGAGAAATCTTGAAGGCGATGTAACTAATGTTATTCACGAAGTGGGAGTTCCGGCACATATTAAAGGATATCAGTTTCTGCGAGATGCTATTATTATGGAAATTAATGATATGGATATATTAAATTCCATAACAAAAGGTCTTTATCCGACAATTGCTAGAAAAAACAATACAACGCCTAGTCGTGTCGAACGTGCAATAAGACATGCAATAGAAGTGGCATGGACAAGAGGGAAAATGGATACAATAGATGAATTATTTGGATATACTATTAATAATGGCAAAGGAAAACCTACAAATTCTGAGTTTATTGCATTAATTGCAGATAAAATCAGACTGGAATATAAATGCAATTAGAGAAAAAACACTTTAAATGAAATAGAAAATGAGTTATAATAATTTTGTATGTAAATATGAATATTATTATAACTCATTTTTGAGTTGTGCATATTAACATAGTATGATAATTTCACCTGCGAAATTTTTGGATGCAGGGAGTAGAAAGGTTTGGTTGCTTATATGAAAAAAATACTATTTGTAGCATCAGAAGCAGTACCATTTATTAAAACAGGTGGTCTTGCAGATGTAGTAGGTTCATTACCTAAATGTTTTGACAAGAATGAATTTGATGTACGTGTAATTTTACCTAAATATCTTAGTATGCCATGGCATTTTACAGAGAGATTAGAATTTGTTTCGTATTTTTATATGGATATAGGCTATAGAAATAAATATGTAGGTATTTTTAAACTTATTCATGATGGAATAACCTTTTATTTTATAGATAATGAGGCTTATTTTGGAGGACCCAAACCATATGGTAATTTGAAATACGATTTGGAGAAATTCTCATATTTTTCACGTGCAGCTCTTTCAGCATTACCTGTTATAGGGTTCCAGCCGGATATTGTGCATTGTCATGACTGGCAGACAGGACTTGTACCGGTTTATCTTAAAGACAGTTTTAGAGGCGGAGATTTTTACCGTAACATGAAATCCATTATGACAATACATAATCTTAAGTTTCAGGGTATATGGGATATAAAAACTATTCAGGCATATTCAGGACTGTCAGATTATTATTTTACATCTGATAAACTTAAGGTTTATGATGATGCTAATCTTCTTAAAGGAGGAATAGCATATGCTGATTTTGTTACAACAGTAAGTGAAACTTATGCTGAAGAGATAAAGACAGCATTTTATGGTGAAGGTCTTGACGGGCTTATGCGTGCCAGAAGCAGTTCTCTTTGCGGAATAGTTAATGGTATTGACTATGATGAATATAATCCTGAGACAGATAATAAGATAAATTACAAATATAATGCTATTAATTTCAGAAAAGAGAAATATAAGAATAAGACATCACTTCAGGAACAGTTAGGACTTGAAGTAAATAAGGATAAATTTATGATAGGACTTGTATCGAGACTTACAGATCAGAAAGGATTAGACCTTATTGCCTATGTGATGGATCAGATATGTTCAGATGATGTACAGTTTGTAATTCTTGGTACAGGTGAAGAAAAATATGAAAATATGTTCAGATATTATGATTGGAAATATGGTAACAGGGTATCTGCAAATATATATTATTCGGAGGAAATGTCACATAAGGTGTATGCTGCATGCGATGCATTTTTAATGCCATCATTATTTGAACCTTGCGGACTCAGCCAGTTAATGAGTTTAAGATATGGAACAATTCCGATTGTAAGAGAGACAGGCGGGCTTAAAGATACCGTTGAACCATACAATCAGTATGAGAGCACCGGAACAGGATTTTCATTTAAAAATTATAATGCACATGAAATGCTTGACATTATTGGTTTTGCGAAATATATTTATTATGATAAGAAACGCGAATGGAATAAGATGGTGGACAGAGCAATGGCAGTTGATTTCTCATGGGCTAATTCAGCTAAGAAATATGAGAATCTTTACAACTGGTTACTTGGATGGTAGAAAGGGATTCTATAATGAATAAAGAGTTAAACAATGACATTCTAAGAAAGCAGATTATTAAAAAACTCAATGAAGAAAAGTGGTTAGATGGTAAGGAATGTTTAAATGACAAAAGATATATGGAATGTGTTTATGATATAATGAACAATGAGAAATTTAAGGAAATGAATAATTATATCCAACATGGAACAACAACAACCCTTGAACATTGTATTTCTGTATCATATATAAGTTATAAGATATGTAAATATTATAATTTTGATTATATTTCTGCCGCTAGGGGTGGTTTGCTGCATGATTT
Organism: uncultured Eubacterium sp.; assembly: GCA_964595785.1. Classification (GTDB taxonomy): domain Bacteria; phylum Bacillota; class Clostridia; order Lachnospirales; family Lachnospiraceae; genus Bovifimicola. The sequence goes on along the minus strand of CAZQRO010000027.1, from coordinate 5,900 downwards.
ATTTTTATATGACTGGCATACACACTGCAAAGAAACAGGAAACCATTTTCATGGATTAACACATCCGAGGACAGCGCTAAATAATGCAAAGAAATATTTTGACCTTAATGATGTTGAGAGAGATATAATCTTAAAACATATGTGGCCATTAACCGTTATTCCTCCAAAACATATGGAAGGATATGTGGTTATGTATGCTGATAAATATTGTGGATTTATAGAAACTACTGAGCGCATTAAGAATAATATGATGAGATTTGATACTACAATAAAAATACATTAACTGTTAAGAGTAGGTTTCTGAATAGTTAAAAATACATTAAGTGATATGGAGATTTAGATATGTGGAATAATATAGTACCTGGAATAGGAGAGAACTTTTACAATTTTTCACTATGGTTTTTAGTGTATGGCATTATGGGTTGGATTGTCGAAACGCTTTACATATCGTTTTGCAATAAAAAGCTCACTAACCGGGGATTTATACATGGTCCGATTTGCCCTATATATGGATTTGGAGGAATTCTTGTTCATTCAGCATTAAGACCTTTTTCAGATAATGTAATTTTAATATTTATTTTTGGATTAATATTAGCGACATTTGTTGAATATATGGCTGCAAGATTAATGATAAGAGCATTTGGATGTCTTTGGTGGGATTACAGTAATAAACCATTCAATTATAAAGGCATTATTTGTTTGGAAAGTTCTGTGGCATGGGGACTATATGCTGTAGCAGAATTTGCATTTATTAAAAATATCGTTTTCATGGGTATTTCACGAATACCGGTATTCACAGGAAAAATTATTGTCATTGCTGCAATTATATATTATTTTGTTGATTTTACAAGAAGTGTTATTAATATTCACAGAGGGAATGTTAAATCTGAAGATAATAACATATTACAATTCAGAATGTAAAAAAAGCCGATTGAACTAAATGTTATTTAACGATATACATTTAGATACAATCGGTTTTTAATAATTCATACAATTAGAATGTCTATTCTATTCTGCGTCATCTTCGGTAATTATTTCATCATATTCCTGTGAATCAAGTAATTCATCGAAAGCATCTGCAACAGCCTCATATTCGTCGTCATCCATAATATTGTCTAATGATGGTTCGCCTTCCGGAGATTCCGTATATTTATATAAATATACTTCACCTTCCTCTGCAGATTCGCCATCAAGTGGAAGAAGTGCAATATAATCATTTTCGCCAACCGGGAAAATTGTAAGTACGGCACATTCAACAGAAGTTCCGTCATCAAGTTCAAGTGTAACTGTAGCCTCTTCGTTGTTCTCTAATTCCTGATTTTCAATATCGCTCATTTATTAACCTCATTTCATTAATATTAGAAGAAAACCTTCTGCTGTTACTTTATCAGATAGTATTATAAAATGCAACTTAAAATGCTTTAAATTATCAAAGAATTGGTGTAGAATACAATATTAGTAGTTAAAAAAGAGGCTGGTGAAATTATGAGTGTAAAAGAGAATGTATTAAAGATATTGAAAGATAATAAAGGAAAACATTTTTCAGGAGAAGAAATTGCAAAGGAATTAGGTGTTAGCAGAAATGCGGTATGGAAGGCTGTAAAATCTCTTACGAGTGAGGGATACAAAATTGCCGGTGTTAATAATAAAGGATACTGCATGAGCGAAGAAAGTGACGTCCTGTCAAAAGAAGGAATAGAACAATATTTATCAGAAGAATTGAGTAAGAAGACAGATATTGAAATTTTTAAAATCATTGATTCCACAAATACGAGTCTTAAGAAAATGGCGTCAGTGGGTGCGGGAGAATGGAAGATATTAATTTCAGAAGAACAGACTAACGGACGCGGACGTCTTAACAGGAACTTCTATTCACCATCAAACAGCGGAATATATATGAGCATATTATTGAAACCTGAAGTTGTTTCAACAGAAGCATTATTTATCACTACAATGGCTGCGGTGGCGGTTGCTGAAGCAATAGAAAGCGTAGTAGGAGTTGATACTCAGATAAAATGGGTAAATGACATATATCATGGTGATAAAAAAGTCTGCGGAATTCTTACGGAAGCATCTATGAACTTAGAAACAGGCAGACTTGATTATGCTGTTTTAGGAATAGGCATAAATGTAAAAACGCAGGAAGAAGATTTTCCGGAAGAAATTAGAAATATTGCAACAGGATTATTGAAAGAAAAAACATGCGAAATAGAAGATTTACGCTGCAAATTAGCGGCAGAAGTTATTAGTAACATTTATAAATATTATGAAAACTTAGAATTACATGAATTTATGCACAAATACAAAGAAAAATCCATGCTTATAGGTAAATATGTTTACATAAGAAACACGAAAGTACAGGAAAGTTTACTTGTGAAGGATATAGATGATAATGCAGCCCTTGTGGTAGAATATGCTGATGGCAGAATAGAAAAACTTTCTTCAGGAGAGGTTTCTGTCAAAATGATTGATTAGAAAGGTTTGATAAAAATGGATAAAAATAAAACTATGATGCAGGATTTTGAATGGTATCTTCAAGCTGACTGTTTGCACTGGAAGAGGGTTGCAGCTGAGGCACCTGCCCTAAAAGCAGCAGGAATAACCGCAGTATGGCTTCCGCCTGCATATAAGGGTGCAAGCGGTGTTAATGATGTAGGGTATGCTGTGTATGATTTATATGATCTTGGTGAATTTAATCAAAAAGGTACTATCCCGACAAAATATGGAACAAAAGATGAATATCTTGAAGCCGTCAAGGTTTTAAGAAAGAACAATATTGAAGTTTTAGCAGATATAGTTTTAGGTCATAGAATGGGTGCTGATGAAAAAGAGAGAATTTTCGCATATGGCTATGATGAAAAAGACAGAAATGTTGAAATTCAGGGAAAGAGAAAAATAACTGTATGGACTAAGTTCACATTTCCGGGAAGAAATGGTAAATATTCTGATTTTAAATGGGACTGGACAAATTTTCACGGAACTGATTATGATGCTAAAAGTCAGGAAAACGGAATATACAGATTTATCGGTAAGGAATGGGACAGCGATGTAGATGGGGAATTCGGCAATTACGACTACCTTATGGGTGTTGATTTAGACATGAGTGATGAAGAAGTGGTAGAAGAACTTGAACGCTGGGGCAAATGGTATTTTGAATTCACAGGTGTTGACGGATTCAGACTGGATGCAGTTAAGCATATTGATTTTAATTTTTATAAAGTATGGTTAAAAAAATTAAGAAATGCATTTAACAAACCAATATTTGCAGTAGGTGAATACTGGAATGCAGAATTGCCAATACTTGAAAATTATATAGAGAAGACAGAAAGTACACTGTCTCTTTTTGATGTACCACTTCATTTTAATTTATTTCATGCTTCAAGAAGCAACGGCTATTTTGATATGCGGTATATACTTAAGAACACATTACTTAGTTCAAGACCTGAACTTGCAGTTACATTTGTGGATAATCATGACACGCAGTATGGACAGGCTTTAGAATCTTTTGTATTAGAATGGTTTAAACCACATGCGTATTCTCTGATTCTTCTTAGAAATGAAGGATATCCATGTGTATTTTATGGTGATTATTATGGTATACCACATGATAAACTGAAACCTGTTAAAGATTTAAAGACTTTATTAAAACTGCGTTCATACAATGCATATGGCAAAATGCACGACTATTTTGACAATAGTAAAATTGTAGGCTGGACATTAGAGGGTGTGAGTGAATTTAGAAATTCAGGACTCGCAGTATTAATGACGGTAGAAAAGGGTGGAAAGAAAAAAATGTTCGTTGGAAAACATTTTACAGGACTCTGGTTCACAGATGCTTTGAAAAATGTTTCAGACAATATAATGATAGATGAAAATGGTTTTGGAGAATTTAAAGTTAATGATGGTTCAGTTTCGGTTTACCGATTGAAAATAGGTCAAAATGTGGGAATTAGAGTTTCAGAAGAATTTAAGGATGAAAAAGAAGTGTCTGCTTATGCTGAAGTTAAAAACCAAACAGAGCCTCAAACATTTTATGGAAGCAATTATAAACATTTAGAAAACAATACTTCTGAATTAGAAAACTAAGATTTTTATGAGGTGAGGTTGATATTATGGACAGAATAAAAGAACTTAGAGCGTTAATGAAAAAATATGAAATAGATGTATATTACGTGCCTACAGATGATTACCATGGTTCGGAATTTGTTGGCGGTTATTTTAAAGCAAGGGAATATTTATCAGGATTTACAGGCTCGGCAGGTACACTTATTGTGACTATGACAGAAGCCGGATTATGGACAGATGGAAGATATTATCTTCAGGCGGAAGCGGAACTTAATGGCAGTCAGATTACACTATATAAAGCCGGACTTGAAAATGTAATGACCATTAACCGTTTTTTGCTGCATAAATTAAATGATGGCATGACAATGGGTTTTGATGGAAGGTGTATGGCGGCATCTTCTGTAATAGGTCTTAAGAAAATATTTGATAATCATGGAAAAAAAGTCAATATGGCAGACAATCTTGATTTGGTAAAAGAAATGTGGACTGACAGACCGGAACTTTCTGTATCTGATGCATTTGTTCTTGAAGAAAAGTATTCAGGCGAAAGTGCAGCCTCTAAAATAAGTCGTTTAAGAGAAGTCCTTTCAAAAAGAAAAATTTATGGACACATTATTACAGCTCTTGATGATATTGCGTGGCTTCTTAATATCCGTGGAAATGATATAAAATGCAGTCCGCTTATTCTTAGTTATATTATTATAACGGAAGATAAACTTGTTTTGTACTGTAATAGAAAATCAATTGAAAACGTAAAGGAATATCTGATTGGATTAAGTATAACTATAAAAGATTATGAAGATATTTATAATGATATTTCAGATGTTGCCTTAATGGCAGACAGACGACTGATAATGGCAGATTTAGACAGAATTAATTATTCAATTTATAATAAGATATCAAGGTGCAGAATATATAATGCCATTAATCCCACAACACTTATGAAGGCTGAAAAGAATGAGACAGAGATATTAAATGAGGCAGAAGCGCATATTAAGGATGCTGTTGCGTATGTTAAATTCTTATACTGGTTTAAAGAGAATGTATGTAATAATATCACCGAATTAGATATAGCAGAAAAACTTGTAAGTGAAAGGTCTAAAATGGATGGCTTTATTGAAGAAAGTTTTGAACCTATAGCAGCATATGGAAAGCACGGTGCTATTGTTCACTATTCACCAAGTAAGGAAAGTAATATTAAAATCGAAAATAAATCTTTTGTTTTGATTGATACGGGTGCACATTATCTGGAGGGAACAACAGATATTACAAGAACACTTGCATGTGGAGAATTAACTGCGGAAGAGAAGAAATCTTATACATTAGTTCTAAAAGGAAATTTAGCACTGGGTGATGTGAAATTCTTATATGGAATGACAGGGGCAAATCTTGACATTCTTGCAAGAAGTGCATTGTGGAGAGAAGGACTTGACTATAATCATGGTACAGGGCATGGAGTAGGATATCTGTTAAATGTCCACGAAGGACCAAATAATATTCGCTGGAGACTTGGTAGCGGCAAAAAGTTAAGCAGTGTAATTGAACCCGGAATGATAACATCAAATGAACCAGGATTATACATTACAGATAAATACGGAATTCGTTTGGAAAATATGATTGTCTGTAAAGAAAGAGAAAAAAATGAATTCGGAAGATTTATGGAGTTTGAAACACTGACATTAGTGCCTTTTGATTTACAGGCAATAGATGTAAAATTATTAGATGAACATGAGAAAATGCTATTAAATAAATATCATAAAAAAATTTATAATATACTGAATACTTTTTTAGATGAAAGAGAAGAGAGATTTTTAAAAGAAATAACAAGAGAAATT
>CAZQRO010000026.1:0-23964 GCA_964595785.1 uncultured Eubacterium sp. | reverse complement strand
TAAGTTATGAGGATTTATTTGTGGAAAACATAGTAGAAGAAAAAGAAAAATTTGTAATAAATATGTCAGTCCGTAATCTGGTGGAATTTATTATGAGGTCAGGTGATATTGATAACCGTACTACCGGTTCTATGAGTAAAGAAGCCATGGCAGAGGGAACTAAGATGCATAAGAAGATTCAGGGCAGAATGGGAATCAACTATCAGGCTGAAGTACCATTAAGGATTAATTTGGAATATGATAAATACTGTATTTATTTAGAGGGACGTGCAGATGGAATTATTACGGAAGATGATGGAATAGTAATAGATGAAATCAAGAGTATGTATGCAGATGTGATGAAATTAACAGAGCCTGTTCAGGTACATCAGGCACAGGCAATGTGCTATGCGTATATTTATGCAAGGCAGCAGGAATTGGAGAAAATATGTGTACAGATGACATATTGCAATCTGGATACTGAGGAGATAAAACGATTTAGAAACGATTACACATTTGAAGAGATTGAGGTGTGGTTTGAGAGCGTAATAGGAGAATATATAGAATGGTCGGATTACATTGTGGGTGAACGTGAAAAGAAAATGGCTTCCATACAGGAACTTGAATTTCCATTTGAATACCGCAAGGGGCAGAGAGATATTGTGGTATCTGTGTATAAGTCAATTCTTTCTAAAAGAAATATGTTTATTCAGGCTCCGACAGGAGTGGGCAAGACTATTTCCACAATCTATCCGGCAGTAAGGGCAGTTGGAATGGGAACGGCGGAAAAGATATTTTATCTGACAGCCAAAACTATTACCAGAACGGTGGCAGAAGAGGCATTTCAAGTGCTGCGGGAAAAGGGGCTGCATTTTAAGACAGTAACACTTACTGCTAAGGATAAGATATGTGCCTGCGAAGAAACTATATGTAATCCCGATAATTGTCCGAGGGCAAAGGGGCATTTTGACAGGGTAAATGGTGCAATATTTGACCTGATTACCAATGAATATGCAGTCACAAGGGAGGTCATAGAAAAATATGCCGAGGAGTATAATGTGTGTCCCTTTGAAATGGGCTTAGATGTAAGTAACTTCATGGACGGAGTAATATGTGATTATAATTATGTATTTGACCCATACGCGAAGTTAAAGAGATATTTTTCTGATGGCAATATGGGTAAATATGTATTTCTGGTAGATGAAGCACATAATCTGGTGGAAAGAGCCAGAGAAATGTATAGTGCCATGCTTATTAAGGAAGATTTTCTTAAGTGCAAAAAACTGGTTAAGGACAGGAGTAAACGTGTGGCTGATGCCCTTGATAAATGCAATAAGGAAATGCTGTCACTTAAGCGTGAATGTATCGGTACAAATACAGGATATTCCTATACACTTTTAGATGATACGGAAATGTTCATAACATATCTCTTGAGACTTCAGACTGCTATGGAGAAATTCTTAGATGATAATAAGGAATTTGAGAAACGTGATGAAGTACTGGATTTATATTTTAATGTGAGGAATTATTTAGATATTTATGAAGTGGTTGATAATAATTATGTTATTTATTCCGATTTTAGTGATGCGGGAGATTTCTATGTTAAACTGTTCTGCGTTAACCCATCAGGAAATTTGCAGGATTGTATGAGAACCGGAATTTCTACGATTTTCTTTTCAGCGACTCTGCTGCCTGTTAATTATTATAAGGAATTATTGAGTGGCGATATTGAGGATTATGCAATATATGTGGATTCACCGTTTAATCCTCACAACCGCCTTATTTCCGTAGGGAAAGATGTCAGCAGTAAGTATACGAGAAGAAATAAGAATGAATATATTAAAATATTAGATATTGTTAAAGCTTTAGTAAGCGGGTGTAAGGGCAACTATATGGTATTTTTTCCGTCTTATAAATTAATGAATGATGTTTATGAACTCGCTGTTTTAGAGGGAATGACTAAAGAGTGTGAGATATTTTGCCAGACAGGTAATATGAAAGAACAGGAAAGGGAAGAGTTTCTCGCTGCATTTGAAAGTGACAGAGAGAAAATGCTGATTGGTTTCTGCGTATTAGGAGGTATTTTTTCGGAGGGAATAGACCTTAAAAATGAGCGTCTCATTGGAAGCATTATTGTCGGAACGGGATTGCCGATGGTATGCTCGGAACGAGAAATACTTAAGAATTTCTATGATAATAATAAGAGAAATGGATTTGATTATGCATACCGTTATCCGGGAATGAACAAGGTATTACAGGCAGCGGGACGTGTTATCAGGACTGATGATGATTTTGGAGTTATAGCATTATTAGATGAAAGATTTCTGCAAAGAGATTATCAGGCACTATTTCCGAGAGAATGGAGCAAATTCGAAGTGATTGACAGCAAAAATGCCGGTGATGTTGTAGAGCATTTTTGGAAATATGTATAATGCAACGCTCAATAATAGTTTTGTTACTTAAATAATTAAGATGTCAGGGGCAAATATATATTTACGATACTATTCATCATATTGCGGAGGAGAATGAATCCTGCATTGCGAAGATAATTAGATTTTCTTAGTATATGATGTATATTCAGCAATGATTTGACACGATGTCAAATCAAGCACCAACCGCTATGGATAGCGGATTTGGTGCGGTTGCGTCATAAATATTAAAACTTAATCAGATACTTAGAAAATTTTATTATCATAGCACAGTAAGATGAATCTCCCCCCACAATATGATGAATATAAACATAATTTATACTATTTGCCCCTGACATCATTAATTTGTTTAACAAAAATATGGAATACGTTTGACAACAAGTTGATGTTATTGTAAACTTGCATTATTATTGGTTAAGTCAGAAATATTACTGGCTATATGTAAAATATATGGAGGTACCTATGAGCAAAGTAAGAAGAGTTTATGTGGAAAAGAAAGCTCCTTATGCAGTTAAGGCTAAGGAACTTAAGCATGAGATATCAAGTTATCTCGGAATTAAGACTGTTACAGGTGTTAGAGTTTTAGTAAGATATGATGTGGAAGATATATCTGAGGAGACATACAAGCAATCGTTAGTTACAGTATTTTCAGAACCTCCGGTAGATACATTATATGAAGAAGCATTTCCATATGATGCAGTAAATGACCGCGTTTTCAGTGTTGAATTTCTCCCGGGACAGTTTGACCAGAGAGCAGATTCAGCAGTACAGTGTGTTAAATTTTTAAAGGAAGATGAGGAGCCGGTTATTAAGTCGGCAACTACTTATATAATAGAAGGTAAAATTACAGATGAAGAATTTGAAAGCATTAAATCTTTTTCAATCAATCCTGTGGATTCAAGAGAAACAGGGTTAGAAAAACCCGAGACATTAGTTACATTATTTGATGATCCGGCAGATGTAATTATATTTGACGGATTTAAGGATATGCCAGAGGATAAACTTAAAGATTTATATGATTCTCTTGGACTTGCCATGACATTTAAGGATTTCCTTCATATTCAAAATTATTTTAAAAATGATGAGGACAGAGACCCGTCCATGACAGAAATAAGAGTTCTTGACACATATTGGTCAGACCACTGCCGTCATACCACATTTAATACAGAATTAACAGATGTTGAATTTGAAGATAGTTATTATAAAGCTCCGATTGTTAAGACTTATGAGAGATATATTGCGGATAGAAATGTTATTTTCAAAGGAAGAGATGATAAGTTCGTCTGCCTTATGGACCTTGCACTTATGGCAATGAGAAAACTTAAGAAGGAAGGCAAACTTGCTGATCAGGAAGAATCTGATGAGATTAATGCATGCAGTATTGTTGTTCCGGTTGAAATCGATAAAGAAGACGGAAAAGGTGTTATAACAGAGGAATGGCTTGTTAATTTCAAGAATGAGACACATAATCACCCGACAGAGATAGAGCCATTTGGTGGTGCGGCTACATGTCTTGGCGGAGCAATCCGTGACCCACTGTCAGGACGTACTTATGTATATCAGGCAATGCGTGTTACAGGTGCTGCAGACCCTACAAAATCTATGAAAGACACATTAAAAGGTAAATTACCGCAGAAGAAATTAGTTCGTGGTGCTGCTAACGGATATAGTTCATATGGTAACCAGATTGGTCTTGCAACGGGACTTGTTAAGGAAGTATACCATCCGGATTATGTTGCAAAGAGAATGGAAATCGGTGCAGTTATTGCTGCCGCTCCAAGATATGCAGTTAAACGTGAGAATTCTGACCCGGGCGATATCATTATACTGCTTGGCGGAAGAACAGGACGTGATGGCTGTGGAGGAGCAACAGGTTCATCTAAGGTTCACACAGAGGCTTCTATTGAAACCTGTGGTGCTGAAGTTCAGAAGGGTAATGCGCCTACAGAGAGAAAACTTCAGAGATTATTCAGAAGAGAAGAAGTTAGTAAATTAATTAAGAAATGTAATGATTTTGGTGCAGGCGGTGTATCGGTAGCAATCGGAGAATTAGCAGATGGACTTGACATCAATCTTGATAAAGTAACTAAGAAATATGCAGGACTTGACGGAACTGAAATAGCAATTTCAGAGTCACAGGAACGTATGGCTGTAGTAGTTGACCCTGAAGATGTTGCAGAATTTATGAAGTATGCAAATGAAGAGAATTTAGAGGCTATGGAAGTTGCAGTAGTAACAGAAGAACCGAGATTAGTTCTTAAATGGAGAGGCAAAGAAATAGTTAACCTTAAGCGTGCATTCCTTGATACAAACGGCGCACATCAGGAAAATGCAGTTAAAGTAGACATGCCTGATGAATCAGACAAATTCTTTGAAAATGAAGAGATTACTGATGTTAAATCAACATGGCTTAATACTCTTGCTGACTTAAATGTCTGCTCCCAGAAAGGTCTTGTGGAGAGATTTGATGGTTCAATCGGTGCGGGTTCAGTATTTATGCCGTTTGGTGGTCGTTACCAGCTTACAGAGACGCAGGCGATGGTTGCAAAACTTCCTGTATTAAAGGGTAAATGTGATACAGTTACGATGATGAGTTATGGTTTTGACCCATATTTATCAAGCTGGAGTCCATATCATTCAGCAATATATGCCGTTACGGAATCTGTTGCAAAAATCGTGGCAGCAGGCGGTGATTATAAGAAGATAAGATTTACATTTCAGGAATATTTCAGAAGAATGAATTCAGAACCTGAAAGATGGAGCCAGCCTTTTGCTGCTTTGCTTGGTGCTTATGATGCACAGTTGGGATTTGGACTTCCGTCAATAGGTGGCAAAGACAGTATGTCGGGAACATTTAATGAGATAGATGTACCTCCGACATTAGTATCATTTGCAATTGATGTTGCTAATGAGAAAGATATCATTACACCTGAGTTTAAGACATCTGGTGATAAGATTGCCTTATTTGAAATTGCAAGAGATGAATATGATTTACCGGTATATGAAAAGGTAATGGCATTATATGAAGAGATTCACACATTAATCAGTAAAGGTGTAATTAAGGCTGCTTACTCAGTAGATGCTAAAGGTGCAGCAGCCGCTATAAGTAAGATGGCATTTGGTAACAAACTCGGTATTAAGATTAATGATGATGTAGATATAAAGACAATATTTGCCAAGGGCATTGCAAATATTGTTGCAGAAATTGATGCTTCAAAACTTGCAGAACTTACGGCATCAGCAAAGATTATAGGTGAAGTTACCGATACTGCATCATTTGTATATGCTGATATGGTAATCACGATGGAAGAAGCTCTTAGCTCATGGGAAGGAACTCTTGAGAAAGTATTCCCTACAAAATCATCAGATGATAAGACTGAAATTGAGACAGGTATTTATTCGACAGAAAGCATATATGTATGCAAGAATAAAATTGCAAAACCTACAGTATTTATTCCGGTATTTCCTGGTACAAACTGTGAATATGACAGTGCAAAAGCATTTGAGAGAGCCGGAGCAAATGTTATAACTAAGGTATTTAAGAACCTTACAGCAGAAGATATAAGAGATTCTGTTAATATATTTGAAAATGCAATAGGACAGTCACAGATTATTATGTTCCCGGGTGGATTCAGTGCCGGTGATGAACCAGACGGTTCAGCTAAATTCTTTGCTACAGCATTTAGAAATGAAAAGATTAAAGAGGCTGTTACTAAACTCTTGAATGAGAGAGATGGTCTTGCTCTTGGTATTTGTAATGGTTTCCAGGCACTTATAAAACTCGGACTTGTTCCAAACGGAGAGATTATAGGACAGGACGACAATGCGCCTACATTGACATACAATACAATTAACCGCCATGTATCTAAGATGGTTTACACCAAAGTAGTATCTAACAAATCGCCTTGGCTGCAGCTTGCCAACCTTGGTCAGACTTATGTCAATCCGGCTTCACATGGCGAAGGACGTTTTGTTGCGAACGATGAGTGGATTAAGAAACTCTTCGAAAACGGACAGGTTGCCACTCAATATGTAAATGAAGATGGTATTCCTACAATGAACGAGGAATGGAACGTAAATGGTTCGTACTATGCAATCGAAGGTATAACAAGTCCTGACGGACGCTGCCTCGGTAAAATGGCTCATTCAGAGAGACGTGGTCAGTCAGTTGCCATGAACATCATAGGTGATCAGGATATGAAGATATTTGAATCGGGAATTAAATACTTCCAATAAAATAGTGTTATCTGCGGAATCACAAACAGAAACAGCCTGTTATGAGAAAACTTGCTTACTCATAACAGGCTATTTTTGTTTGGTGTTACGCGATTTATTTTGTTAACGAATTATTCACATTAAGAAACTTGATAAATCTGCATATATTTACTATAATATATTACAGTTTAGTTTACTTATTATATAATTCTAAATTATAAAATTTATATTGTATTTGGAAATGAGGTAAAGTAATGCAGAATGATAATAAACAGGAAGAAGATTTAATAGAAGATATTTTCGAGAATCCGGACAGAAGTGATAGACAGAAATTGTCTTTAAGGGATATTGGGGAACGAATTAAGACCAGATTGAAGAAACATTCTAAGAAGTATTACATCATAGAAGGAATAAGAAAAGTAATAATGCTTGCCGCCTTGTGCGTATTTACATATTCATCTTATGCATTGACTAATATTTATTTTGATTATAAAGATAGTGATGATGAGTATGAGAATATGGAAGAAATGTTTGAGATTCCTGATATATCAGGTGGAGAAGAAGAGACAGATGTTATGGGAAATAAGATTAATAATACAAATGCAGAAGTTGTATGGAAATATGACTATCAGGCTTTATTAAATATGAATAGTGATTCTGTCGGCTGGATTAAACAGGACAATATAATAAGTTATCCTATAGTTATGGGAACAGATAATACATATTATTTAACACATAATGCGGCTCACAGAGAGAGCAAGTCCGGTTCAATATTTGTTGATTACAGAGTCGATGATGGATTAGAAGCAAGAAATTGTATAATATATGGTCATGATATGCTTAATAATTCAATGTTTGGTTCTCTCATTAAATATAATTCTAAATCTTATTTTAATGAACATCCGACCTTTGATATTTATATTGCAGATAAAGGATATAGGTATCATATATTTGCAACATATGAAACAGATGAGATTGGTGACACATATTCATATAATTTTGCAAGTGATGAGGAATTTGAGAATTACATTAATCTGTGTATAAGCAAAAGAATGTATGATACAGGTATTGATTCAGTTAATGCCGGTGATAAGATAATTACACTTTCGACATGTACAAGAGGGGACCAAAGCAAAAGATTTATTGTTCAGATGGTAAGAGGTGAACAGATAACTTAGCATATTATCTTGCAAATAAATGTAAAAAAGTGCTTGCATTTTTTATGTAAATGAGTTATTTTATACACATAAGAAATCGGTAAACGATTTCGCACATATGGATTTTATGAGGACAACGGCGTTCCTAGTTAGGGGGACGCCCTTTTTTATAGGAACAATTCATCTAGCAATGGCAAAATGTTTTTATAGTCTTATGTGATTGAATACCTGAATATATTACTGATGTGCGATAAATATATTTTGGGCAGAATACTATAATTAACCATATGAAAGGAATGTATAACCATGAGTGAAACTTTGAATGTATCAAAAATTTTTGGCGAAGACGTTTTCAATGACACAGTTATGAAAGAGTGTTTGCCAAAGAAAATTTATGAAGAATTAAGAAAAACTATCGATGAAGGAGCAGAATTAAGCTCAGTCGTAGCTGATGTTGTAGCAAATGCAATGAAAGATTGGGCAATTGAAAAAGGCGCTACACATTATACGCATTGGTTTCAGCCGTTGACAGGTGTTACAGCCGAGAAACATGATTCATTTATATCAGCACCTAATACAAATGGAAAGATTTTAATGGAATTTTCAGGTAAAGAGTTGATAAAAGGTGAACCTGATGCATCTTCATTCCCGTCGGGAGGACTTAGAGCAACATTTGAAGCAAGAGGATATACAGCATGGGATTGTACATCACCGGCATTTGTTAAGAGAGATGCAACCGGAGCAATTCTTTGTATACCAACAGCATTTTGTTCATATACAGGCGAGGCACTTGATAAGAAGACCCCATTACTTCGCTCTATGGAAGCAATTAATACACAGGCACTTCGTATATTAAAATTATTTGGAAATAACACATCTAAGAGAGTAACGCCTTCGGTAGGTCCGGAACAGGAATACTTCTTAGTTGACAGAGAGAAATATTTAAAGAGAAAAGACCTTATATTTACGGGTCGTACATTATTTGGAGCAATGCCACCAAAGGGTCAGGAATTAGATGATCATTATTTCGGAAGCATCCGTGAAAGAATCGGAGCTTTTATGAAGGATTTAAATGAAGAATTATGGAAGCTTGGAATTTCAGCTAAGACACAGCATAATGAAGTTGCTCCTGCACAGCATGAGTTAGCTCCTATATATGCACAGTGCAACATAGCAGTTGATCATAACCAGATGACAATGGAGACAATGAAGAAAGTCGCAGGACGTCATGGTATGGTTTGTCTTCTGCATGAAAAGCCGTTTGCAGGTGTTAGTGGTTCAGGTAAACATAATAACTGGTCAATCACAACAGATGATGGAATCAATATGTTAGATCCCGGTAAGACACCACATGAGAACAAACAGTTCTTACTCGTACTGACAGCTATTATGTCAGCAGTTGATAAGCATGCAGATTTACTTCGTGAGTCAGCAGCTAATCCGGGAAATGACCACAGATTGGGAGCCAATGAAGCACCTCCTGCAATCATTTCAATGTTCCTGGGTGACCAGTTAGGCGATGTACTTAATCAGTTAATCAGCACGGGAGATGCAACAAGCAGTTTAAAAGCCGGTAAGTTAATGACAGGTGTAAGTACTCTTCCTGATTTGAAGAAAGATGCTACAGACAGAAACAGAACTTCACCATTTGCATTTACAGGTAATAAGTTTGAATTCCGCGCCCTTGGTTCATCAGATTCAGTTGCAAGTCCTAATGTTGTACTTAATACAATTGTTGCTGAAGCTTTCTGTAATATAGCAAATGAACTTGAGAAAGCAGATGATTTTGATTTGGCTGTACATGATATTATAAAGAAACTTGCTACAGAACACCAGAGAATCGTATTTAACGGAAATGCTTATGTAGATGCATGGCTTGACGAAGCAGAAAGAAGAGGATTGCCTAACATAAAGACTATGGTTGATGCTATTCCTGCACTTACAACAGATAAAGCAGTTGCTTTATTTGAAAAATTTGGTGTATTTACAAAGGCAGAGTTAGAATCTCGTGCAGAGGTTCAGTATGAAGCATATGCTAAGGCGATTAATATTGAAGCAAAGACGATGATGGATATAACCGGCAAACAGATTATTCCGGCTGTAATAAAGGCGGCTACAGAACTTTCAGCTTCTATCAATGCAGTTAAGGCGGCTTGTGCAGATGCAGATGTAAGTGTTCAGACAGAATTATTAGTAGAGACATCAGCATTACTTTCAGATACAAAGGTAGCACTTGCAAAACTTCAAGATGTTGTTGTAGAAGCAGCAGCAAAAAAAGAGGGCAAAGAGCAGGCTGAATACTTTAAAGATGTTGTTAAGGAAACAATGGCAGAATTAAGAACACCTGTTGATAAACTTGAAATGATAGTTGATAAAGAGTTATGGCCAATGCCTTCATATGGAGATTTAATATTTGAAGTTTAATTAATAGCAGCATATTTATTAATGTGATTTGTAGAAAAAATTAATGATAAAGGCATTTATATATGATGTAGAAAAAGAGAACGCAGAAAAGCTTCACTATCATAATGATGTTTTGATTTTTAAAAATTTGCCGTAGGAAATTTCGGTTTCCTACGGCTTTTCTCTTTCTTTAGATAGAAACAGACATTGATAAGATTATGGATAAAAATATCACAGAAGTAAGAATACCTTGGGCTGACAAGATTTATAGAACGACTGATGTTGATGTAATAGAAGAGATAAAAAAGATGATTAGTGAACTTGAGTTAGTGCCTGTTGATGAGAAATATGTTGAAAAAGCAAATAAAGAAGCAGAAGGTTTAGATGGTGATAATAGCCGCAGTAATAAGAAAAGAAAATTTTATGTATAGTGACTATAATAATGATAATTTACACCAGTGTACTGTTATATGAAGCAGACAACGCCTGTAATTGAATCATACATATACGCTACAAAAAAAGAAGCGCGTCAGCACTTCTTTTTCTCTATAAAACAAAAGGGGAGTAATATGAAAAAAATGTAAAAAGAAAATCAATTTCTATACTCACTATAATAAAGGTTAATAATTAATAAAAAATGTGGATAGTATTAATCTTAAACAAACAAAATGTTAACAATTTATGAATCTAAGAAATTTATAATTTAATTGTCATGATGAATATAAACACAACGTATATCTTTTGAAGCCGTTACCGCTGCTATTATGCGACAAGAGTAATAGGTGCAAAAATTTGTATTATAGAAAAAGGATTATTTGACCAGATAGTAAAGTTTTGTTATAATTAGCACGCAGATTAGATATTTAGAATCCTAAAGAGAAAGGGAAGATGTAAGTGGAAGCAAGTTCATACATCTGTCCGAACTGTGGCTCGGTGATGGAGTTTGACAGTGAAAAGCAGAAAATGGTATGTGTTCATTGTGAACATGAGATGTCTGTAGATGAATTACATGATAGACATGAAGAGATAAAAGAAGAATTCGGACAGGAAAATGAGAGTGGAACGAAGGAAAGTATTTATGGAGAATTTGAACAGAACGAAAGAAGTGGAAATTTCAAGGTTTACAGATGCCAGGGATGCGGCGCAGAGATATTAACTGATGAAAATACTGCCGCAACGTTTTGCACTTTTTGTGGAAGGCCATCTATGATGGAAGACAGACTGACGGGAGAATTACTGCCATCATATGTAATTCCATTTAAATTAAAACGAGATACAGCAGTGAAAATTTATACGGAATGGGCTAAAAAAGGAGTGTTAACGCCTTCGAAGCTAAAGAGTCAGTCAACAATAGATAAAATAACAGGTATGTATGTTCCATTCTGGCTATATGATTACAAGGCAGACATGCAGATGAATGCACATTGTACAAGAGTAAGAATAGAAGTGCATGGAGACTATAAATATATACATACAGACCATTTTGCTGTTGACAGAGATGTGGAAACAGAATATCTGAAGGTTCCGGCAGATGCATCAGAGAAAATGCCGGATGACATAATGGATAAATTAGAGCCATTTATGTATAATCAGTTAGATGAATTTGAAATGCCGTATTTGTCAGGTTATTATGCGGAAAAATATAATTATGACAGTGTGCAGATGGCTCCTCGTGTTGAAAAGAGAGTCAGAGAATATATTTATAATCTGACTAGAAGTACCATAAAGGGTTATACTTCTGTGGATATAAGAAACCAGCATACAAGACTTGGACGCGAACAGGCAAAATATGCATTGCTTCCGGTGTGGATATTAAATTATGTATATGAAGGTAAAAATCATATGTTTGCTTTAAATGGACAGACAGGCAAGATAGTAGCGGACAGACCTGTTTCAAAATGTAAGGCAGCAGTCTGGTTTGCATCCATTACAGGTATTGCGTTTATAATATTATTATTAATTGGGAGGTTTTTAGGATGATGAAGAAAATGAGAAAAACCTTTATTCTGTTAGTAATGGTGATAAGTTCATTAATTATAATCAGATTAAATTGTAATAAAATATATGCTGCAGAAAAAGAATATGTTTATGATGATGCTGATTTATTAGATGAGGAAGAAGAGAACACATTAAATGCAAAATGCAAAGAAGCATCAGATGAATGTGAGATAGACATTTCTATTGCAACTACTGATAATGCAAATGGAAAGACGAGTCAGAAATATGCAGAAGATTTTATTTTGGAAAAAAATATTGGATATGAATATGATGACAGATTTGATAAATCAGCAGTTTTATTTCTTGTAGATTTAGATAACAACGAGACATACATAGCTACAACAGGAATGGGAATACTTTGTGTTGAAGACAGTGACATTGAGAATATTTTAGACAACATATATGAGTATATCAAATCCGATTATTATAAGGCATTTGATACATTTGTAAATAGTACGGTCAGAGTTATTAATGGAAATATAAAGGATTATGCATCAGAGTACAGAGATGAATGGGAAACCTATGATGGAAGTTATGAAGACTTTCAAAATGAATATGTGAATAAAAAAGAACCTCTCTTTCATAAACTTCGTAATCCTTTAATCAGCTTTGTGATTGCAGTAGTGATAGGTTTAATAGCAGTGGCAGTAATGGCACTTAACAACAGAGCTAAAATGACAGCATCGGGTGATACTTATATGAATAGAAATGAAATTAAATTTCATATTAATTCCGACAGATATATTAATACTACGACTACAAAGATAAAGATTAATAATGACAGCAATGGTGGTGGAGGACATGGCGGTTCATCACATAGTGGCAGCGGAGGACATAGTTTTGGCGGTGGAGGACGAAGTCTGTAAAAACACTCTGCCACAGATGGAAGAGTGACTTGATTTTATACAATGAAGTATGGATTAAAGATTAATTTCAAAATATGTTTAAAATATATAAATGTTAATTACTGGTTTAACCAGAACAAATATAAGAAAGGATATTGTAGAAATACAATATATGGTAATTATGATGGAAAACAAGAATCCTGTTGTAACATTTGAAATGGAAAACGGAGATATAATAAAGGCAGAATTATATCCTGAAATTGCACCGAATACAGTTAAGAACTTTATAAGTCTTGTTAAAAAAGGATTTTATGATGGACTGATATTTCATAGAGTAATCAGAGGATTTATGATACAGGGCGGCTGCCCTGAGGGAACAGGAATGGGAGGACCCGGTTATTCAATTAAAGGAGAATTCATGGGAAATGGTGTTGATAATCAGTTAAAGCATGAACCGGGAGTTCTTTCTATGGCTCGGGCACAGAATCCTGATTCAGCCGGTTCGCAGTTCTTTATTATGCACCAGACATCACCCCACCTTGATGGTGAATATGCAGCATTTGGTAAGGTGACAGAGGGAATTGATGCAGTAAATGCCATTGCCGAAACAGCAACAGACTATAATGACAGACCGTTTGAAGATGTTGTAATGAGAAAAGTAACAGTTGATACATTTGACATTGAATACGAGGAACCTAAGAAATGCTAAAAGCAATAATATTCGATATGGATGGTGTGCTGATTGACAGCGAACCGGTCCATTTAGAAGCACATAAGAGATTGATGAAGAAACTTAGACTTCCTTTTAGTGAACAGTATCACAGTCAGTTTGTAGGAAGTACGACAGATAATATGTGGAAAATAATGAGACGGGATTTTAACATTACATTTTCTGATGATGAATTGATGAAAATATCTGATGAATTTATTAAAGAAATAAATGGCCCGGATGGATATCCTGTAATGGCAGGAGCTGCTGTGCTTATTAAAAAATTATCCAAAGCAGGATTAAAATTGGCTGTTGCTTCCTCATCCGGAATTGAAAGAATAGAAAAGTCTATTGAAAAACTAGGTGCTAATGGCTTGTTTGATGTTGTTGTAAGTGGAATTAATGTAGCACATCCAAAACCTGCACCGGATACATTTCTTGAAGCAGCAGAAAAACTTGGTGTATTGCCGTCAGAATGTATAGTTATTGAAGATTCTTTAAATGGAATGAAAGCGGCTAAAAATGCAGAAATGATATGTGTAATGTATAAGAATACAAACATTGGTGAGGTGAGCAGCGAGTTTGCAGACTATATTCTTCAGGGATTTGAAGATGTGGACGAGAATTTCTTCAAAATGGTATATGCACATACAGTGGGCGAACCATGAAGAGTACTTGAAACAGAGAGACTCTATTTGAGGGAAATTCAGTTAAAAGACTTAGATAAACTATATGAAATATATGCAGGTAAAGGAATTACCGATTACATGGAAGGCCTGTATAAGAATAGAATCAAGGAAGAAGCATTTACGAAAGCCTATATTGAAAATATGTATTATTTCTATGGATATGGAATATGGGTAGTATGTCTTAAGGAAAATGATGAAATAATCGGCAGAGCAGGAATAAGCAATCGTGAGGTTGATAATGAGAATAAATTAGAACTAGGGTATGTAATTGCTGTACCATATCAGCATAAGAAATATGCGTATGAAGCATGCGAAGCCATTTGCAGATTTGCAAAAGATGAATTGCTTGCAAAAGAATTGGTGTGTTTCATAGAAAAAGATAACATTACGTCTATCAGACTGGCAAAAAAATTAAAATTTGAATTTGTAAAAAATGTTCAAACGGATCTTGGGGATTCACAAAAAATGTTTGCGTATTATAAGAAAATATTGTAATATATAAATGCCTTACAGGTATGTTTCAAATATAAAAAAGAAGCCTGACTGTGCGGAGTCAAAGCTTCCTTTTTATATGTATAATGTGAGGGAAAGTAAAAAACGAGGATGTCCTTTTGAACGTCCTCGTTTCTATATATTTATTATACGAATATTTCGATATTTGTCAATAACATTTTTGAAATTTTGTAATATGATGAATAATATAGTAAGTCTATATACTTTAAAATGGTATCATAATATTATTCCGCCAATAATTGTATTATTTCAGATACACGAAAAAATAACTTGATTTTTATTAACCGTAAGTATACAATGTAGAAAGTCTTTTTTAGAAGTACCAGAAAAAAGGCTAAAACATTTGGAAATATTCACAGACATGAGTATTTCTCATGTGTGGATATACCGGAAAGAGGACAAAATGAATAAGAAAATTTTAGCAGTCTTATTAATGATTGCAACTTGCACTACACTTACAGCGTGTTTTGGTGGCAGCAAAGGCAATAGTTCATCCTCCGGGGAAAACAATTCAATAGTTGTAGGTATACAGAACGATTTGGATAGTCTTGACCCACATCTCGCAGAGACGGCAGGAACTAGGGAAGTTTTATACAACGTATTTGAGGGCTTAGTTAAGCCTGATAAAAATGGCGATTTAGTTCCGGCAGTAGCAAGCGATTACAAAGTTTCAGAGGATGGAAAGGTATACACATTTACATTAAGAGAAAATGTGAAATTTCACAACGGAGAAACGGTTACAGCTGAGGACGTTAAATATTCAATAGAACGTAACGCTGGAAAAACAGGAGGCGATGTATTAGTAAGTGCATTTGCCAAGATAGACAGCGTAAATATAGTGGACCCGTCTACCGTTGAGGTTGTTTTATCAGAAGCTGATACAGAATTTATCGGCTATATGACGGTTGCAATAATTCCTAAGGATTATAGTGACCAGGCAGCAGCACCGATTGGAACGGGTCCATATAAATTTGTATCATATATTCCGCAGGAAAGTATTAAATTAGAAAAATTTGACGATTATTGGAATTCAGATGTTCCAAGCATCAAGGACGTGGAGTTTAGAATTGTTCAGAATACGGATTCCGTTATTCTTGACTTAAAAGCAGGTTCAATAGATGTCTATCCTTACCTGACTGACAGTCAGGCGACGGAGTTATCAGGAACAATGGATATAGAAGCCGGCAATTCTAATCTTACACAGGCATTATATTTGAATAATTCCAATGAAATATTCTCTAACAAACTTGTAAGACAGGCAATGTATTATGCAATCGACAGAGAAGAGATAATGTCAATTGTTTCGGGTGGAAAAGGAACAATGCTTGGAAGTGCTTTATACAGTGGTTTTGGTAAATATTATGAAGATTTATCAGGTGGCTACAAAAAAGATGTTGAAAAGGCAAAAGCATTATTAAAAGAAGCAGGATATGAGAATGGATTTACATTTACAATCAAGATTCCTTCAAACTATCAGTTCCATGTAAGTACAGGTGAAGTTATAGTTGAACAGTTAAAGGCTGTTGGAATTACAGCAAACATTGAGTTGATTGACTGGACAACATGGTTAGAGGATGTATATACAAATAGAGATTTTGAAGCAACAATCATTGGTATTGATGCTAAACTTGCACCATCTGATATGATGATCAGATATAAGTCGGATTACAACAAGAACTTCTGTAATTATGCAAATGCAGAATATGACGAAGTACTTGCCAAAGCAATGGCAACTACGAATGAAGATGAAAAAGTTAACTATTATCATAAGTTACAGGAAATTTTGTCTGAAGATGCAGCAGCAATCTATATTCAGGATCCGCCAACATTAGTTGCTATTAACAAAAATATTCAGGGCTTCACATTCTATCCTATATTTGTACAGGATATGTCAACATTAAGTTTTAAAAAATAAGCAGTATATCAGAATTCGATATACATGATTAAGAAACGTAATGCATTATGTAAAGTGAAGTTTAAAATGAACTTATAGAAGAGGAGGCAGTTTATGAAGTATATAGTAAAAAAAGTATTAACTTTATGTGGCACACTATTACTTGTATCATTTATTGCCTTCTTTTTATTTCAAATAGTACCGGGAGACCCGGTCACTTCTATGCTTGGAACTGAATACAGTGCAGAAAGAGCGGAAAATCTCAGGGAAGAATTGGGAATAAATAAACCTATAGTTTTGCGTTATGTAAACTGGGTAAAAGATTTTGTGAGAGGTGATTTCGGAACTTCTTACAAGTATAAAATGCCCGTTACAAAATTAATCGGTGATAAGATGTCAGTGACATTTTACCTTGCCATTATAACATTTATTATTATTGTGGTTATATCAATTCCGTTAGGGGTTCTTATGGCACGCTTTGGACATAGAAAAATATCAAAAGGTTTTGATATTCTAAATCAGTCTGTAATGGCAATACCATCTTTTTTTCTTGGAATTGTAATTACTATAATATTCGGCTTGATTCTGAAATGGTTTACTCCCGGCAAATATGTAAGTTATAACGAGAATTTCAGCGGATTTGTAAAATATCTGATACCGGCTGCATTTGCAGTAGCCATACCTAAAATAGCAATGATGGTCAAATTTCTGAAAAATTCATTATTAAGAGAAATGGATTCTGATTATGTGCGTACTGCATACAGCAAAGGTGCAAGTGAAACCAGAGTTCTGTTTTGCCATGTTCTAAGAAATGGACTTATGCCGGCAATTACTCTTTTAGGTATGATTATTGCTGAAATTATGGCGGGAAGTATTGTAGTAGAGCAGGTATTCAATCTGCCTGGACTTTCTACCATTTTAGTCAGTTCGGTTTCGACCCGTGACTATCCTGTGGTACAGGCAATAGTTGTTTATATAGCATTCATTGTAATAATAACAAATTGTTTCGTAGACATACTGTATCATATAATTGACCCAAGAGTTAAAGGATAGTTGATTATATAGTATTTATTGATAAAGTTTTAAAATAAAATCTGGCAATAGTTTTTAGAAATAAAGTTTCAAAATAACAGGGAGGATTATCATGAAAAAAAGAAAAAATTCCAGCCTTATATTGGGACTTACGATAATGGCAGTTCTGCTTCTTATGATTATTGTAAATATTTTCTATCAGCCATATGATGCCAATGCAATGAATGGTAATTTCAAATTCAGTGCACCCTCCCTGAAACATATAATGGGAACTGATAATTATGGAAGAGATATATATGTAAGAGCAATAGAAGGAATGAAAGTAACATTTATTGTGGCTATATCCACAGTGGGAATCGGGCTATTTTTTGGAACACTCATAGGTGCATTTACAGGGTATTATGGTGGTGTGACAGATGAAATTCTTATGCGTTTAAATGATGCACTTGCTTCGTTTCCAAGTATTTTGCTTGCGTTAATATTTGTCAGTATTTTAGGCAGTGGAAAATATAAGATTATTATTTCGCTGGGAATCATATTCATACCAAGTTTTTCGAGAATTGTGAGAAGTGAATTTATTAAATTAAAGCATATGGATTATGTAAAAAGTGCAAGACTGATGAAGGCTTCTGATTTAAGAGTAATGTTTGTGGATATGCTGCCAAATGCCATACCGACAATTATTACATCGGTGGCAATCGGTTTTAATAATGCAGTCTTGGCAGAATCAAGCATGAGTTTTCTTGGAATCGGAGTACAGCCTCCTAACGCAAGTCTTGGCAGAATGTTATCAGAGGCAAAAGGATACATTTTCTCGGCCCCATGGGCGTCAATATTTCCGGGAATAATGATTATATTATTGATTCTTTCTTTTGTATTGATAAGCGAAGGCATAAGTGAAGTATAATAGAAAGGCAGGGTGAATTACATGCTAAAAGTAGAGAACCTTACAGTTTCATTTAACGATGATGTTGGTAATGGCACAGTAGTTGACAATCTGTCTTTTTATATGGCAGATGGAGAAATACTTGCTCTTGTGGGAGAATCAGGTTCCGGAAAATCCATGACAGCATTAAGCGTTATCGGTCTCCTTAAGAAAAATGCACTGGTAAATGGTGAAATAAATCTGGATGGAACAGACCTTTTACAATTGGATAAGAAAGAACGAAGAGGATATATGGGTGATGATATTGCCATGATATTTCAGGAACCGATGACATCACTTAATCCTGTAGTGCGAGTGGGAAAACAGGTAGAAGAGATGATTAAACTCCATAGGGATTCATTTGACCTCAAACTTTCAAAACAGGAAATGAAGAATAGAGTAATTGAAATGTTTAAAAAAGTCGATTTGCCGGAACCGGAGAAACTTTATGGAAAATTTCCTCATGAATTATCGGGAGGAATGAGACAGCGTGTGATGATAGCTATGGCAACTATCTGCAATCCTAAGATTCTTATTGCGGATGAACCGACAACAGCCTTAGATGTACAGACGCAGGAACAGATACTTTCATTACTAAAACGTATTAATAAAGAAAATAAAATTTCTATTCTGATGATTACACATGACTTAAATGTTGTGGCTGGTTTAGCGGACAGAATTGTCGTAATGAATGGTGGCAGGAAGATAGAGGAAGGAACCACAAAACAGGTTTTAGAAACACCACAGGAAGAATATACGAAAACTCTGATTGCTTCTGTTCCAAAGGGAAAGAAAGAAACAGACAGGACAGAAGAAGAAATAATCGTCGAAGCAAAGGATTTGAGCATATATTATAAAGAAGGTACAAAGAAACATTTTGTAATAAATAACCTGAGTTTTCAGATTCATAAAGGGGAAATTCTTGGACTGGTGGGAAGAAGCGGACTTGGAAAGACCACCATTTCGAAGACATTATTAGGTATTCATAAGCAATACACGGGCAGCATAATTAATAATGCACTTCATAGTCAAATGGTATTTCAGGATCCGTTTAGTTCGCTTAATCCTTCTAAATCAATAGGCTGGATACTTGAAGAGCCTCTTAGAATAAGGGAAAATATAACTAAGTCAGAGCGAAGGGCAAGGGTAGAAGAAATGCTTGTGAAAGTGGGGCTTACTAAAGAATTTGTAAAGCGAAAGCCCTCTGAATTAAGCGGAGGACAGAGACAGAGAATAAGCATAGCACTTGCTATTATAGGAGGTGCGGATTTTATTATTGCAGATGAACCGGTGTCAGCACTTGATGTTACCATACAGGCACAAATACTTAAACTTTTACTTTCACTTCAAAAAGAATTTGGATTATCAATGCTGTTCATTTCGCACGATATGCATGTAATAGATAAGATGTGTGACAGAATACTGAGAATATGATAACTGGTTGGCGGAGCAGAGGACACACTTTATTCTGTAAAATATTTACTCCGCTAAACAATAAAAGTCTAAAGTTATGGAAATATTTGTCGATATATGTTATACCAATAATTGTGTTATAGTTATTATAACACACAGAATATAGATAAAATCAAATATCAGATATGCAGAAGGATAAGATACTTATGGAATATCAGACATTTGTAAGAAATCCTGAATCAGAAGATGGATTTGTGAGAAAAATAAGTAATTAGTTATTATAGATTAGGGTAAGAATCTTTATGAATTATTTATAAAAACACAGCAGAATCAGATAAATAAACAGTATAATATATTTCAAAAAAATAGAAAAAAGTACTTGCATTATATAATGCTATCGTGTATAATACCATTTGTCGCGAGACAATGGCCCATCGCCAAATGGTAAGGCACTGGACTCTGACTCCAGCATTCTCCAGGTTCGAATCCTGGTGGGCCAGTTACTTCACTACATAATGTGGTGAAGTTTTTTTGCTATACAGGGTTTAAATATATCTAACATAACACTTTTTGACCCCAACATTATCGATACAGCAAAAACATTACGTGCGAATGTGTATAATAGGATTTGTTATGGAGGCAGGCATGAAGACAATTTTAAATAGCAGGGTAAGATTTAGTGAAGTAGATGAAGAATGCAACCTATCTTTCGGAAAGATAATTGATTACTTACAGGATTGTTCGAATCTTCAGTCAGAACAACTTGGTATAGGGATTGATTACCAGATGGAAACAAACAGGGCATGGATACTCAGTTCATGGCAGATTGAGCTGAAAGGGAATATAAAAAACGGAGACAATATAAGTGTAGTTACATGGCCATATGAATTTAAAAAGGCATTTGGCAAACGTAATTATACAATAGCAAAAGCAGATTCACCTGAAAAGAATATTATAGAAGCAGACAGTATGTGGGTGATGTTCGATATAAGTGCGGGAAGCCTTACCAGAATAGTTGATTCTGATATAGAAAAATACGAGTTTGATGAACAGCTTCCAATGAATTATGAAACAAAGAAAATTGTTCATGGTGAAAATTATGAAAAGATGGACAGGCATAAAGTATACAGATATCACTTAGACATAAATCACCATGTGAATAATGCATGGTATGTTAAAATAGCGGAAGAATACATAGCAGACAAGGCAAAGATAAAATCTCTCAGAGTCGAATATAAAAAGTCTGCAAAATTAGGGGATACAATAATCCCATATGTGTGTTATGATGGAAACAGATACGTAATAGAGTTAAGAGGAATAGATGATGAAATTTATGTGATAACAGAATTTAGTGAAACCTGAAAAAAATAAAGAAAGAAAAGGAATCCGTATGATTAGATTAGGAGAAAGACAGACACTTAAATATTTAAAGAAGACAGATTTTGGTATTTATGTCGGGGAAAATGATGAAGAAAAAGTATTATTGCCCAAGAAACAGGTGCCGGAAGATTTAGAAATCAATGATGAGATAGATGTATTCATTTACAGAGATTCATCAGACAGACTTATTGCAACTACCAGACAGCCTCTTATTAATTTGGGAAACATGGCAGCACTTAATGTAAATGAAGTTGGTAAAATCGGCGCATTTCTTGACTGGGGGCTTGAAAAAGATTTATTTCTTCCATTTAAAGAACAAACGGAAAAAGTAAAACCGGGAAACACATATCTGGTAGCACTTTATATAGATAAAAGCAGCAGGCTTGCAGCAACTATGAAAGTGCATAAATATATGCAAAATGCTGTTAAATACCAGAAAGACGATATGGTCAGTGGAACCGTTTATGAGATAAATAATGAAATAGGAACATTTGTGGCAGTTGATAATGAATTCTTCGGATTAATTCCTAAGAAAGAGATGCATGGCAGATTATCAGTTGGAGAAGTGGTAGAAGTACGTGTCACAGAAGTAAGGGAAGATGGAAAATTAAATTTGAGCCTTAATAAAAAAGCATATATTCAGATGGATGAAGATTCTGAAAAGGTATTAAGAGTAATAGAAGAATATGACGGAATACTTCCATATAATGATAAGGCATCACCGGAAGTAATAAACAGAGACTTTGGAATGAGTAAAAATGCATTTAAACGTGCGGTAGGTCATCTTTATAAAGAGGGAAAGATTGACATTAGTGAAAAAAGTATTAAAATGGTAACTGATTATAAGGCTTAATAACAAATTAGAAAGGATATGCAGACATCTGACTATTTAGCCGGTCACATAGATGAAAAATACAATCTGCAAGGTGATTTATATGAAGACAATTATTAGTACAGACAAGGCTCCGGCAGCTATTGGCCCTTATTCACAGGCAATTGAAGTAAATGGAATGGTTTATACATCAGGTGTAATTCCTGTTAATCCTGCAACAGGTGAGATTCCGGAGGGAATAGATGCTCAGGCTGATCAGGCAATTGGAAATCTTTGTGCATTGTTAAAAGAAGCAGGAACAAGTGCAGAGAACGTAATTAAAACAACTGTATTTATAAAGGAAATGGATGATTTTGCTAAGGTAAATGCGGTATATGCAAAGTATTTCACGAAAGACTGTCCTGCACGTTCATGTGTTGAGGTTGCAAGACTTCCTAAAGATGTTCTTATCGAAATAGAAGCAATTGCAGTTAAATAGCGTATTTAAGGAGTAGAAAATGACTAAGGCGAGAAAGACTAACCTATTTTTTCTTTGGATGATAGTATTCTACATAATGGGATGCTTTTTCTTTATTCCATTAATACCTGATAAATATTATACAAATTACTTAGGAATTGTATTAGGTCAATCATTAATATTAATTCCACTTATAGTTTATCTGATTGCAACAAAAGGTGCGCCTCTTAAAGAATTGAAATTCAGAAGAATAGGTGTGCTTAATACAATTTTGTTAATAGTATTTACTTACTGCCTTGTGCCTGTGGTAACATTTATTAATCTTATTACTATGATGTTTACTACGAATGAAGTTGCAGGTCAGCTTGACAGTATGAGTAATAACAGGTTCTGGTTTAATATTTTTATGACGGCTCTTCTACCTGCGGTTATGGAAGAATTAGTATTCAGAGGTGTAATCTACAGTGGCTATAGGAATAGTACAATTAAAAGGGCAATGCTTACAAGTGCATTAGTGTTTGGATTATTTCATATGAATATTAACCAGTTCTGCTATGCATTTTTTATGGGAATGGTATTTGTTCTTGTAAGAGAGGCAACAGGAAGTATGCATTCAAGCATGATTATGCATTTTATATTTAATGCAAATAGTGTTGTATTGTTGAAGATACTGGATATAGTAAAAAATTATGCAAACAGGATGGCAGAAAATAATGAACAGTTCAGAGAACTATCTGACAGTCTTAATCAGGAAGTATCATCATCAGGAGCAACATATGCAAATATTCCGGTAATCCAGAAGATATATATGTTAATGTCATATGGAATTATAGCAGTTATAGCAGGCGTAATTGCATTCTGTGTATTTAAAACTATAGCACAGAGATGTCACCGCAGCAGACATGTGAGTCTGATTATAGGTTCAATTACAGGTGCGAAAACTGACAATAAGATTATTCAAAGAGAAGATGAATATATAGAATCAAACGGTGAGGGATATGGTGGCAGAATAATAGACTTTGTATTTATTCTGGCAATCGTAATATGTATATTAATGATGATATATAGATGATATAGATTTTGCGGTTAAAGCA
>CAZQRO010000025.1:0-24203 GCA_964595785.1 uncultured Eubacterium sp. | reverse complement strand
TTATAACGAATATGATGGAATCGGATCTCTGTGGATAAAACCACGGAAACTCAAGCAAGAAAGTGTACCCTTGACAAAGAGGTTGAAAGAGTTATACTAAAAGTTAGGCAATTTGTAATTGTTCAGGGTCAGACAGAGTTTATAGAAAGAAGGACAAACAATATGACGAAGATAGACATTATTTCAGGATTTTTAGGAGCCGGTAAGACTACATTAATTAAGAAGTTATTAGAAGAAGGTCTTAAGGGCGAAAAATTAGTTTTAATCGAAAACGAATTTGGTGAAATCGGTATAGATGGGGGATTTTTAAAAGATGCAGGTGTACAGATTACAGAGATGAATTCAGGCTGTATATGCTGTTCACTTGTAGGAGATTTTGGTACGGCGCTTAAGGAAGTTATTGATAAATATGCGCCTGACAGAATTATTATTGAACCATCAGGCGTTGGTAAATTATCTGATGTAATCAAGGCAGTTACAGGTGTTATGGATTCGGAGACAGCAGATATAGTTCTAAATAGTACGACTGCTGTAGTAGATGGACTGAAAACAAAGATGTATATGAAAAACTTCGGCGAATTCTTTAACAATCAAGTGGAAAGTGCAGGAACAATTGTTATCAGCCGTTCACAGAAGATGCCGGAAGCAAAGATGACAGAATGTGTTGAATTATTAAGAGAACATAATAAGAATGCTACTATAATTACAACTCCATGGGAAGAAATAAATGGAGCAAAGATACTTGCAGCAATGGAAAAATCAGGTTCACTTGCAGATGAACTTTTAACAGAAGAAGAGGTTTGTCCTGAATGTGGACATCATCATGACCATGAGCATGACGAAGAATGTGGCTGTGAGCATGAGCATGACGAAGAATGTGAATGTGGACATCATCATCATCATGAGCATGACGAAGAATATGAATGCGGACATGAGCATCATCATAAGCATGAAGAAGAATGTGAATGCGGACATCATCATCATGAGCATGACGAAGAATGTGGCTGTGGACATGACCATGACCATCACGATGGACATCACAATCACCATCATGCAGATGATGTATTTACGAGCTGGGGAACAGAAACTCCTAGAAAATATACAGAGGAAGAGGTTAAGACAGCACTTGATAAACTTGCTAATACAGAAGAATATGGAGTTATCTTAAGAGCAAAGGGAATGCTTCCAAATGTTAACGGAGAATGGATTTATTTTGATCTTGTTCCGGGTGAATACGAACTCAGAAAAGGAAGCCCTGATTACACAGGTCGTATATGTGTAATAGGCACTAAACCAAATGAGGATAAGTTAAAAGAATTATTTTATCTTGCATAATTGAGCGGCTGTTTTGCAGCAAAAGATTAGAGTGTGAGAAAGGTATGGTTAACAAAATGGACAATGAAGAAAGAGAAGTTCCTGTATATCTGTTTACAGGTATACTTGAGAGTGGTAAGACAAGTTTTATCAGAGATACATTAAATGATTCTGGGTTTGCAAGAGGTGAGAAAACAGTTCTTATCGTGTGTGAAGAAGGTGTTGAAGAATATGATTCAGTGGCATTGTCAAAGAAAAATGTATTTATAGAGAGTGTTGCCGAAAAAGGTGATTTGACAGAAGTTTTTTATAGAAAATGTGACGATTTTTATAAACCTGAACGAGTTATGATTGAGTACAACGGAATGTGGGAAATGGACGCAGCAGAAGAAGATAATATGCCTGAAGACTGGATACTTGCACAGGTTATTTCGACTGTAGATGCCACTACATTTAACATGTATTGGACTAACATACGTTCGATTGTAATTGAACAGTTATCTATGGCAGATATGGTCATTCTTAACAGATGCACTAATGAAACTAAGAGAAATGATTTCAGAAGATGTGTAAAATTATTTAATAAGAAAGCACAGATTGGATATGAAGCGGCAGAAGGTTTCGAAGATATGATGAAAGAAGAGGAACTG
This sequence comes from uncultured Eubacterium sp., assembly GCA_964595785.1. Taxonomy (GTDB): domain Bacteria; phylum Bacillota; class Clostridia; order Lachnospirales; family Lachnospiraceae; genus Bovifimicola. Next base: position 22,239 of record CAZQRO010000025.1, on the reverse strand, counting down.
CCATTTGATTTAGAGGCTGATGTTATTGAAATAGAAGATGACGATTATGGAATCTGGTTTATGGACGCAATGGATAATGCTAAGAAATATGACGGAAAAGTTGTAAAATTCGGAGCATTGGTATATAAACCGCCAAAATACCCTAATACATGTTTTGTGCCGGGCAGATTTGCTATGACATGCTGTGCGGACGACATAACATTTATGGGAATGCTTTGTAAATGCAAAGATGAAGTGCCATTTAAGGATAAAGAATGGGTTACGGTCACAGCAAAAGTAAGACGCGAATTCTTAAAAGAATACAGAGGAAAAGGACCGGTTCTTCATTTGATAAGTGCAGAGAAATCTACAAAGCCTAAAGATGATTTGGTATATTTCTAAAGCAAAATTGTAAATTAACATACGCATAATAAAAGGATATTCAGATGAATAGAATAGGTTTAAAAAAGAAATTAATAACAGGAATAGTAAGTCTGGCTCTGGCAGCAGGAATAGCTATTCCTGTTTCTGTTAATCATTTTAGCAGAAACGAAAGTGAATTTGATACAACCGATTCAGGCAGCATACTTCAGGTACATTTTATTGATGTTGGACAGGGTGACAGCATACTTATAAGGCAGGGCGAAGAATCCATGCTTATTGATGCCGGAGAGAATAAAGCAGGAAATAAGGTTGTGGAATACTGTAAAAATCAGGGAATCACTGAATTAGAATATGTAGTTGGAACACATCCCCATGAAGACCATATTGGTGGAATGGATGACGTTATTAATAATATCGATGTGAACGAAATAATGCTTACAAAGAGTGAGTATACAAACTCTACATATGAAGATGTATTATCAGCAGCTAAGGAACATAATGTTAAAGAAATATATCCTGCCACAGGAGAGATTTTTAGTCTTGGAGATGCAGTATTTACTATAATGGCACCAAACAGAAGTGATTATTTGGAAGTTAACAATGAATCGCTGGTAATTAAAATGACTTATGGCAATGTGGCATATTTATTCTGTGGAGATGCAGAAATTGAGTCAGAATACGATATGGTGGAAAATGGAATTGATTTGTCAGCTGATGTTATAAAACTGGGTCACCATGGTTCGAATACTTCTTCATCACAGATGATTTTAAAGACAGTTAAACCATCATATGCTATAATCAGTGTAGGAAAAGATAACTCATATGGGCATCCGGTAGCAGAAATATTAAATCGGTTAAAAGAATATGGAATCAGATATTTTAGAACTGATGAGGAAGGAAATATAATATCTGTTACAGATGGTAAAAATATTTCTTTTAATAATTCACAATATGAAAAAGTGACGACATCAGATGAGACAATGACAAATGAAAATCACTCGGATAAAATCACAACAAATGAAATTCAGCCAATTGAAATTCAGCCAAGTGAAATTCAGCCGGATAATGGTGAGGAAAATAATTATGTATTAAATAATAATACAAAGAAATTTCACAGAACTGAATGCAGATCAGGCGATGATATTTCTGAAAGTAACAGAGAAGACTACATAGGAGACAGGGAAGAACTTATTAATAAAGGTTATTCTCCGTGCAAAATCTGTAATCCATAGGTGGAGGTAAGATATGCTGGAAGTAAAAGATATTTTAGAATGTTGTAAATACAGGCAGTATGAAGAAGGCAGAGATTTATATGGTGCAAAGAAAATAAATGAATTCAGTGTACAGCAGGATAGTATTACAGGCTCGTACAATGTTCGCGGTGTAATAGAAGATAATTCAGGCAGAAAATATGAGTCATTTATATGGGTAGATGAAAAAAGAGAAGAAAATAAAATATTTGTATATCAATGTAATTGTGATATGACAGACAGCAAAAATAACAAAGCATGCAGACATTGTGTGGCATTGGCATTTTCATTTTTAAAACATAGAAAAACTGAAATAATGAAAAAACAGGTACTTCCTGTGAGTAAAGACAGAGAAACTTCAAGAGATTTAGCTGAAGTTATAAGGAAATATGCTGTTACAAGGGAAAGCATTATTGATAAAGGCAGGGTTAATCTGGATTTATATCTGTCTTCAAATAATGATGATGTGTATTATGTATCTGCTAAGATAGGTACAGGTAAAATGATTAATGTACAAAATCTGGTTAAACTGGTGCAAAATATGGCAGAAAAGAAAAAGGCACCATATTCAAAAACACTTACTATAATTCATGACAGAATGGTTTTTACTGAAATGTCATTACCAAGGCTTGATTTTGTAATGGAATTGGTTAAGGCAACATTTTCTAATTTTGAGAATGTAATTACAATTACAAATAATTATAGGACTTTAGAGGTTAATCCGTTTTTTATGGAGAGAATGCTCAATATTTATATGGGAAAAGAAATAAATATTGATGGAGTGTATTATCAGGTTAAGGAAGAAAATCCGAAATTATGTCTTATGGTCAGAAATGAAAATGATTTTGGAATTAGTCTTGAAATGAAACCGGTTAAGATAATTAATGGAGACAGACATGATTTTCTAATGACAGATGATGGTATATACAGATGTACAGAAGAATTTTCAAAAGATGTTGTTCCGTTTATCAGGGCTATGAACAGTATGGATTTAAAGAAAAATAAACTTCTTTATGCAGATAGAAATTTTGACTTTATCAATAGGGAAGATTATAGGGCATTCTGCGGAAATGTATTATTGCGTCTTAAAAACCATATAGGGATTGTGTGCGAAGATATTGACATAGAAGAATATATGCCTACAAAGGCAAAGATAAAGGTATATATTGACAATGAAGAAGGAACAATCAGCATAAAACTCCAATCAATATATGGAAATGATGTCTTTGATGTATTTGAGGTTTTGCATGAAAGCAGAGAATATAGGGATATTACAAGAGAGAGTCAGGCATTAGATATCGTGACGAAATATTTTGATATTATAGAAGACGAGGAAGGGAATAAAAAATGGAAGATTATAGATGAAGAAAAGTTATTTAATTTCTTAGATGAAGGAGTCAGGGAATTAAATGAAGTCTCAGACGTATTTATGGCAGAAACACTTAACTCATTCAGAATCAGGGATTTACAGAAACCAAGTGTGGGAATAAGTCTTGTAGGCGATTTGATTAATATAAATATTGCTTCGCATGAAATAGATATGGAAGAAATGTACGAAGTACTTGAATCTTATAAACTGCGCAGAAGATACTATCGTATGAAGGATGGTGATTTCTTAAAAATCAGTGATGGTAATGTCGGGTTTTTATCAGAACTTACTACAGGTTTGTCTGTCAAAAAGAAAAATTTTGTATCAGGTGCTTTTCAGGTTGAGAAATATTATGCGGGATATATTAATTCTTCACTTAAGGAGTTTTCAACAGATGATACAATCAGGCGTGACAGTGCATTTAAGAAAATTATCAGGGACTTAAAAGATGTAGGTGAAACTGATTATGATGTGCCTTCTGAATTAAATGCAAAGCTTAGAAAATACCAGAAGACAGGATACAGGTTTTTATCAGTGTTGTCAGATTTCGGATTTGGAGGAATTTTAGCAGATGATATGGGTCTTGGAAAGACTCTTCAGGTTATTACATTGTTAGAAGCACGTAAGAAACAGACGTTAATTATATGTCCGGCTTCATTAGTATACAACTGGGAAAGTGAAATTAATAAATTTGCACCGGATTTATCAGTAATGACTATTTTAGGTGATAAAAAGAAGCGTGAAAAACTGCTTTTACAGTCTGACGAATATCATGTTATTCTTACATCTTATGATTTACTAAAAAGAGATATAGATGACTTTGAGAAAAAAGAATATGAGTATGTAATAATAGATGAGGCACAATATATTAAAAATCCCACGACATTAGTTTCGGAGTCTGTTAAAAGACTAAAAGGCAAGCATAGATTTGCACTTACGGGAACCCCTATTGAAAACAGATTAAGCGATTTATACAGTATATTTGATTTCATAATGCCGGGATATTTATCAGATTATAGGACATTTAAAAAGAAATACGAAGAACCGATTGTGCTTTCAAATGACGAAGTTGTACTTAACAGATTTAGAAATATTGCATCACCATTTATCCTTAGAAGAGAGAAGGAAGATGTGTTAAAGGATTTACCGCCTAAAATGGAAAATGTAATATATGTAAATATGACAGAAGAGCAGCAGAAACTTTATGATGCAAGAATGAATGCATTAAGGCTTGAACTTGCAGGAAAGAATGAAAAAGAATTTGCAGAGGACAGACTTAAGGTTCTTGCGGAACTTACAAGAATCAGGCAGATTTGTTGTAATCCTGATATATGTTATGAGAATTATCATGGTGGTTCAGGGAAAATGGATACCTGCATTGAATTGGTTGAAAATGCCATTGAAGGCGAACATAGAATATTGATATTTTCCCAATTTGTACAAATGCTCTCAAGAATTTATGACGAATTAGAAAAAAGAGGTATAGATGTGCTTATGCTTAGTGGTAAGAACACTAAGGAGGAGAGAAGAAGAATGGTTGAAGAATTTCAAAATGAAAAAGTACCGGTATTCCTCATTTCCTTAAAAGCCGGTGGAACCGGACTTAATCTGACTGCGGCAGATATTGTTATTCATTATGATCCGTGGTGGAATGGAGCAGTACAAAACCAGGCGACGGACAGGGCACACCGAATTGGTCAGATTAGAACACTGACTGTAATGAAGCTCGTGGCAAAAGGAACTATCGAGCAGCGAATAATGGATTTGCAGGAAAGAAAACTTGAACTATCAGAAAATGTTATATCAGGAGGTGAAATGTCTGCAGGAAGCGTAAATCTTAAAGAACTGCAGAAGATATTGCAATTAGAAGAAGAGACTAAGGAGCTTCAAAAAGAGCAATATCAGGAGGTACAATTGTAAAAACAATAAACAGGGAAATTAAAAGTATTAACAGTGATATACAGAAAGTGGGATTTTTGCAAAAATTGCAGGAGTCTCCTTTTTGCGTTAATCGATAACCAATGACAGAGGCGATAAGTACGGATAAATAAAATATTATGATGTTTACGACATCATAGAAATTGCCTATGACTCCGCTATATGTATAGAAAAATACAATTATGGATAGAAGACCATACATAAGTGCATAAACTTTCGAGCAAATAAAATAGTTAATTGATTCAAAATCATGTTTCTTAAGAAGTATATATTCAATAATTCCATATATGATAAAAGGATAAAAGAGAAGTTTTAAATGTTCAAATGTGGATTCATTGACAGGAGCAAATATACCTGCAATAAAGTTGCTGCCACTTGCCTCATATGCAAAATGCAGTAAAGTACCGACAATTGACACAAAGAAGAAACCGATTATTTCAAGTTTTTTAAATAAATCTGACATTGTTACAACATTTCCTTTCGATTAGATTACATAGTGCATACTTATTGTATATAATGGTCTCATGCCATTTGTCGGGCAACTCATCATATAACATAAGTATATTGTTAAAATCAGAAAGTTATGCTGGAAAAATAATTAAAAATAGTGGTAAATTCTGTGGCTCTACGATATAATAAAAGTCAGAAAGTTGTTGAAAAACAGAAAGTATAATAAAGAATCAATACGAAAGGAAGCAGATTATTATGTACGAAATGAAAGATGAATATTTAACAGGAATTGAAGAGATTGACAATGAACACAGACAGTTATTTGAAATTGCACAAGAGGCATATCAGTTGATGAAAAATGAATTTATTATTGACAAATATGATGATATTAAAGCAATTCTAAGAAGGCTTAAGGAATATACAATTATGCATTTTGAACATGAAGAAGAATATATGGAAAGTATTAATTATAAAAGATTATTTTCGCAGAAGATTCAGCATAATGCATTTAAGGAAAAACTTGAGGAATGGAATTTAGAAGACATAGACGAGAATTCAGAGGAAATGATTATTAAAATCTTAGAATTTTTAGCAGACTGGCTTGTTAATCACATTTTATATACAGATAAGCAGATTAGTGAAAGTTAATAATAAACTGAGAACTTGGAAATGTTTAAGGCAGTTTAGAAATCACATGTGTAAATTCTTAAATGCCAATGTTTTCGTAAAAAGCCCTCATGCATGGAGGTAAGTATGATTTATACAGATTTAACGCAGTTAATAGGAAATACACCAATGGTAGAGTTAAGTAATTATGAAAAAGAGATGAAGTTAGAAGCAAAGATTATTGCAAAACTTGAATATTTTAATCCGTTGGGAAGTGCCAAAGACAGAGTAGCATTATCTATGGTTGAACAGGGAATGAAAGATGGTGCGATTAATAATGATACTATATTGATTGAACCCACAAGTGGAAATACAGGTATAGGTCTTGCTTTTGTTGCAGCAACTAAAGGTTTAAGACTAATTCTCACCATGCCGGAGACAATGAGTATTGAGAGACAGAGAATTGTTAAGGCATTAGGTGCAGAGGTGGTACTAACTAAGGGGAATATGGGAATGCAGGGGGCTATTGACAGAGCTAATGAACTGGCAAAAGAATATGGCAATGCTTTTATTCCACAGCAGTTTGAGAATCCCGCTAATTCTTTGGCTCACGAAAAGACCACAGGTGAGGAAATATGGAGAGATACCAATGGAAAAGCAGATATTTTCGTAGCATCCGTGGGAACAGGCGGAACAATTAGTGGAACAGGAAAGATTCTTAAGAATAAGAATGCGAATATAAAAGTGGTGGCAGTAGAACCTGAGACATCTGCTGTGTTGTCAGGAGAACCCCCGGGAGCTCATAAGATACAGGGAATTGGAGCAGGATTCATTCCTAAGATAATGGATATGAGTGTGGTAGATGAAGTTATAAAATCTTCAGATGAAGAGGCATATGAGATGGCAAGAAAAATTGCAAAAACAGATGGTATACTTGTTGGAATTTCATCAGGAGCAGTCTTACAGGCATCGACAGAACTTGCCAGACGTCCGGAGAATAAAGGCAAAAATATAGTTGCATTATTCACTGACTCAGGTGAGAGATATATGTCTACTGATTTGTTTGCATAATAAAGAAGTCAAACACTTACTCTGTTAATCTGATAAAGTTGTTACGTGAATAGTAGCATAAAGTTCCAGACCATGAGGTCTGGAATCAACTTTTGTGTTGACTAAAATGCGTATAAAGTATATACTTACGTGGTAAAATTTAATATGTTTAAAATATGGTCTTAAAAGATAATCTTTTAAATAATCGGGAATCCGGTCAGAATCCGGAACAACTGTCATTACTGTATTTGATGAACTTTCATCATAAGTCAGATTACTCCCATATTTTATTCGGTAAAGTATTCTTGGACAAGAAGAAGTACAACCGGTCTGATAGAAGTTTTTGTTATGCTTGTTTTTCAAACATACATCTTTTTATTATGCGAACCGATGTGCTTTCTTTACAATTGTAGAGAAGGCATTTTTCATTGTATAGAATGAGACAAGGGACAAATGGACATAAAATGGATGCTTGCATACATTTTTATGTCTATGGAGACTGCAAAACATGAGAAAGAAGCACGATTAGTGCGTAAAAATCAATGGTCTCATGCCATTTGTCGGGCAACTCATAGGATTCGCTTGTCAAAAGGTATATTTGCAGGAGATGAAAGATATGGATATTAAGAGACAGCAGGCTATCAATATGCTTGTAGAAAAGTATGAGAAATTAGATAAAAAAAGAACTCCGAAACGCACTGATTTTAATGATGATGACATATGCTTCATTAAACAGAAGTTAGGACCATGGCCAAGAGCTTTAGAGGCAGCCGGAATTAAGGTGAAAATTCAACCTGATTCAAAGGAATTATCAAAGGCTAAAAGAGAAAGAATCAGAAAGCAAAAAGTCTAAAGAATGGAGAAAATGAAAGAGATGAAGAGAATTAGTAAATTTTTATCGTGGCTTTTAATAGTAACACTTCTGCTTTGTAATATTCCGTCAGATATTATTGTAAGAGCAGGAGAGAGAACCGTTAGTAAAGTGCGGGTTATTGTCAGAAATGATACGTATTTGAAAACTGAAGGGGGAAGATGGGATGGAAAATTAATTGATAAATGGGTAGAAGTTGAGAACACAGATACGGCAATTACTGCTGTATCAAAAGCGATTAAGGAAGAAGGATTTACGCAGACAGGAGCGGATTCAGGATATATAACTGAAATTAACGGCTTAAGTGCATATGATGGAGGTTCTAGCAGTGGATGGATGGGAACTTTAAATGACTGGTTCACAACTGACTCACTCACTAATTATAAAGTATCAGATAACTCATTACAAAATGGAGATGAAATATGCTTTTGGTATACATGCAATTGGGGAAGTGACCTTGGAAGTGTGTGGGGAGATACTAACACAACTCTTAAATCATTATCATTTAGCAATGGCAGACTTGATAAAGAATTTGATGCATTAAATAAAGAATACACATTATTAATTGATGGTGACAGTGAAAATGTTACAATAGATACAGCTGCAAATAATAAAAATTTTCAGGTTAGAACATATAAAAATGTATATCAGCCTACTGTGAAAAATGCAGAATTCAAGAAAAATGATACAATTACAATTTCAGCAGGAGATAAGATTTATATAGGAGTAGGAAATACAAATTGGCCAAGTATGAATAGTGGACAGACAGAAACATTGTATACAATTAATGTTAAAAAAGCTGAAAGCATAGTAGAGAAACCACATTTTGAAAAATTTAATTTTATGTCATCAGCTCTTACTAATTGGATAACAGATGAAACTTTTGCAAATAATATATATGAATATAATGTAAATATAAAGGCATATAGCACATCAACTCTCTCAATTACAAGCACTACTAAATATGATACGGAAAAATATACAGCAACGGCTTTATATAAAGATATTAATGGAGAGGATAGGAACGTAGTTGTTGCAAGTGGAAAACTCACATCATTAACAAACATTCCATTTGGTACAAGTCAGCTTGAAATCAGATTAACAGATTTAACAGACAGCAGTAATTATACAATCTATAAATACAATATAACAAGACCTTATGATGTTACTTCGCAGATTAAGGCAGGTACCGGAATAGTAATAGTTCCAGATGGAAGAGAGTTATTATCTACTAACTATCAGGGAAAGCCGGAAGGAACAATATTTAAGACTGATAGTTATGGAGAGATAACAACATCAGGAGTTGTCTCAGATTACTACACATATCAATCGTATCTGTTAGAAAATTTAGAATCATTTTCTTTAAAATTAACAGGAAAAACAGCATATGTTCATATTAGAATAAGCGAAGATGGAAAAGAATATATAGAGGTTGAAAATGGCGGTAATTCATCTTTATATAGTTTTGGAGAAAAAACAGAAAAAAATTTTGTTATTCAGACAATTTCCGATGAAGAATATTTAAAGAATGGCTTTGAAAATGTTGATACATTAGGAAGCACATATTCATTAAAGGTAATAAAGGCGGATGTGGATATTGAAGAAACAAAGATTACGTCAGCAGCTACGAAGACTGGTGACTGGTATCCGGAATTCTCAAAAGATAACTATTCATATAGCATAATTATAGAAAATGATGAAGAAATGCCGGAATTAGCATTTACTACATCTGATAATGCTATTGTAAAACTTGGAACAAATGATATGGAGAAAGACGAAGATGGTCAATATCATATATCTCTTAAAACAAGTGTACAGACAATAAATGTGTCATCGAAAAATGGAGTTGTAAATATTTACTCTTTTAAGGTGGTAAAAAAGAGTAAATATGATGTGCCGGATAAGGTAACAGATTATTTATGCATTAACAGTCAGTATACTAATTCTTTAGCCTATGGTTCAGGACCAGAGGCAACACTTTCAGGAACAATGCGTTCACTTGGAAATTATGGTGGATATGTAACCTACTATTACGAGGATGCTATTAAGAATAATCCAAATAATAAGTATGGAGTTGATTTCTATGTGTATGGCAACTCATTTGCTTCAGGCGGCAGTTCGTCTGAAAGCGGACAGGTATGGGTGTCGGAAGATGGTGAAAAATGGTATGCATTAGCAGGTTCAGAGCATTATGAAGACAGTACAATTACTGATTATGAGATAACATATAGGAAAACAGCCGATGGAAAGACATCATGGACAGATAATCAGGGTGGTTCGAATGATGGAGAGACACAATCGGGTGCATGGCCATTAAGTTCAGTTTATTATATGAATAAATCTGCTAAAGAAGATACAATTACATTAAAGGGGATTCTTTTATCATGTGCTGATGGTTCTTTATATGGTGATGGTTCAACAGCCTCATATGCTGGAGAAATTAAATTCGGATATGTGGATTACTTTAAAAATGGTACAATCGGGTTAGATGTAAATCCTTATACTGAAAATGCAGACTCTAATGGATTTGATATCGAGTGGGCAGTCGATGAAGAAGGTAATAGAGTAGAACTTAATAATGGCATTCATTATATTAAAGTGGTTACTGCATCAAATATATGGGCAGGTTCATTTAGGGAAAAATCTACTGAAGTAAGTTACGTTGTAAGGACTGCGGCAGCAGAAGAAAGTGTCGGTAAAACACAGGCACCAAAGTCAATTCTTATCACAGATGAAAATGGTGTTAGTAAAGAAGTTAAGTTAGAAGAAGATAAAACAGAATATGATGTTAAATTGAATGATGTTTCAAATGTAAGCATATCATTAAAAGATGTTACTGAAGAAGATAATATTTATATAAATAATAAGCGTATTGCAGATGGTGAATCAGCAAATATATCTGTAAATGAAGATGGCAGAAAAGTCAGAGTAATTGTCCAGAATGGTGAAAAGGAACCGGTTATTTATATATTAAATCTTGTTTCAGAATCAATTGAAAAGACAAACAATATATTTAATGAAGTAACAGATAGGTTTGTTAATGATGGAATACCTGTTGTAGGTTCAATAGGAGGGGAATGGAAAGTAATCGGACTTGCCAGAGCAAGTAAAGCTGATGAGAGGTTTGCAGAAGAATATTTCAAAAATGCATATAAATATGTAAAAGAAAATGGAAGTGCAAAACTTCATAAATCAAAGTCATCTGATAATTCAAGAATGATTCTGGCACTGACATCATTGGGATACAATGTAAAAAATATTTGCGGATATAATTTATTAGAGCCGTTAGCAGACTTTGATTATGTAGTAAAACAGGGAGTAAATGGTGCTATTTGGGCACTTGTGGCATTTGACAGCTATAACTATGACATACCTGTTTTAACACAGGGAGACGTACAGACAACAAGAGAAAATCTTATTGAATATATAATTAGCAGCCAGTCAGATGATGGCGGATTTTCACTCGACGGAACAAATAGTGATATTGATTTGACCGCAATGGCTATACAAGCACTTTCTTCTTATTATAATTCTGACGAAAAGGTGACGTCATCAATTACGAAAGCAGTGGATTACCTTACATCAGTACAAAATGAAGACGGAAGTTTTGGTTCATACGGAACAGAAAATTGTGAAAGTACAGCACAGGTAGTTATTGCACTATCTTCACTTGGCATTAATTCAAGGACAGATACACGATTTATTAAAAACGGTATCTCTGCAATAACAGCACTTAACAACTTCTATGTTTCAGATGGAAGTTTTAGTCATTCATATAATGAAAATATGGACGAAATGGCAACAGAACAGGCGTATTTAGGATTAGTATCATATATGAGATTATTAAATGATGATATGGTAATATATGATATGAGTGATGTAAAGCAGAGAAATAATCCTATTATTGATTCAGAAGATAACAATAGTAACAACAATGATAATAACAATACTAATGATAATAATGCTAATAAAGATAATAATAATGTCAATGATAAAGCAGAAAATCAGAACAGTAATAAAGTGCAACAAAATAATAGTAATGAAGCATTGCCAAAAACGGGAGATTATACTAATATATTATTATATATGCTTATGATGACAGTATCAGGAGCGGGAATATTTGTAATATACAGAGTTAAGCGTAAGAAGGCATAATTTGTCACTATAAGGTGTAGAGAAATAATGAAGAATTATAAAACTCCATGCTGAATAGTTCAAATACTTTAATAAAAAGGATAATGATAGAGACGCTGTATTATTGATAATATGGCGTCTTTATTTGTAGGCTAAAATGAATAAGAAAAAAATAATTGAATGGCTAAAATTAAATAGAAATAAGATTATAAGTATTATTTTTGTGATATTGGTTTTAGTGACCGCTTTCTGGTATGGCGGTAATTCAAAAGAATCACATGGATTTAAGGTAAACAAAACCAGTGAGAAAATATCATATGAGGAAAACTTAGAAAAAAGTACTGATGATATGAATATGTTAAAGGATACCACAACAGAAGGTGAATCTGAAAATACGACTACTGTCATACCGGAAGAAAATTCATCAGAACAAAATGAGCAGAATAATAATGATACGGGAAATATATCGTCTGAACAGATAGATAACCCACATCAAATAGAACCCGAAATAGGTCAGGAAAATAATGATTCTGAAAATGGTAATTCAGATAGAACAGAAAATCAGACAACAACTCAGAAGAAAAATACATGTACAATTTCTATTTCGTGTGCAACTATATTAAATAATATGGATAGTTTAGATAAAGACAAAAAGAGTCTTGTGCCGTCGGACGGTTGGATATTAAAGGAACAGACAGTAGTATTTAACGAAGGTGACTCGATATTTGATGTATTACAGAAAGTGTGTATGGATAATAAGATACACATGGAATCCTCATGGACACCATTATATAATAGTGCCTATATAGAAGGAATATATAATCTGTATGAATTTGACTGTGGAAGTCTGTCAGGCTGGATGTATAATGTAGACGGAGAATTTTTTAATAGTGGTTCATCTAAGTTAAAGGTACAAAACGGAGATAATATTAGATGGGTATATACATGTAATCTTGGAAAGGATGTGAAATAATTTGGAAAATTCAGATAGTTTTTCAAAGTATCATCCTATTGTAAATATGATATATTTTTGCATAGTACTTCTGATATCAATGTTTTCGATGCATCCCGTTATCATATGCATATCGCTTGCCATGTCTGTTGTATATTCAGTTTATTTAAAAGGAATCAGAAAAGTAGTGATGGGATTCAGATATCTTATTTTAATGAGTCTTATGATAATAATAATTAATCCGTTATTTAATCATGAAGGAATGACAATAATCAGATATTTTAAAAGTGGTAATCCGCTTACCCTTGAATCTATAATATACGGAGTCTTTATGGCAATACTCATGTTAGCGGTTATTAACTGGTTTGGTATTTATAACATAATAATGACTTCTGATAAATTTATATATCTGTTTGGGCGAATAATACCTCATTTAAGCCTTGTAATATCTATGGCACTTAGATATGTGCCGAGATTTACCGAACATTTTAAGCAGGTGCGTGGTGCAAGAAAATGTATTGGAAAAGATATCAGTCAGGGAAATATTATTATCAGACTAAAAAATCTTGTGGCAATACTTTCAATTATGATAACATGGTCTTTGGAAAATTCTGTGGAAACTGCAGATTCTATGAAATCAAGGGGGTATGGTTTGCCGGGAAGGACAGCCTTTTCAATATACAGATTTCATAAAAGAGATGGTATCGTATTAGCGGTTATTGGTATTTTATCAACTGTATTTGCTGCTGGAATTGTAAAGGGAAAAATGTACTATAGATATTTTCCGACATTTGAAAAAAAATTGTCTGGATGTGTACCTATGATAATGTATCTGATATTTATTATTATATGTAGTATGCCGTTAATAATAGATTTGCGTGAAAACAGAAAATACGTAATGTCAAGTGTATAAAATATTTTTGACATGGAGGCAAAATGGAGATAATTAAAGTCAGTAATTTAGAATTTGAATATGCAGGAAGTAATAAAAAAGTACTTGAAGATATTAATTTTTCTGTGGAAGCAGGAGAATTTGTAACGTTATGCGGTGCTTCAGGCTGTGGAAAAAGTACATTGTTAAGACAGCTTAAAACAGTGCTTAAACCAGCCGGAAACAGAAACGGAAATATATATTTTAATGGGGAACTGCTTGATAACTGTCTAGAGAGAGAACAGGCAGCGGATATAGGGTTCGTGTCTCAGAGTCAGGATAATCAGATTGTAACAGATAAGGTATGGCATGAAATGGCATTTGGATTAGAAAGCCTTGGATATGATAATGAAGTTATAAGGCAGAGAGTGGCAGAAAATGCAGCTTTCTTTGGAATAGAAAACTGGTTTTATAAAAATGTATTTGAATTATCGGGCGGACAGAAACAGATATTGTGTCTCGCATCAGTTATGACAATGCTTCCGAAAATAATTATTCTAGATGAGCCGACAAGCCAGTTAGACCCGATTGCCGCTTCTGAATTTATAAATATGCTGATTAAAATTAATCGTGAACTGGGTATCACCATTATAATAACAGAACACAGATTAGAAGAAATTATACCTGTAAGTGACAGGGTAATTGTTATGGATAATGGAAAAATATCAGTTAATGACACTCCCGAAAGTGTATGCAGAACCCTTAGAAAACTCAATCATGGAATGATATTGTCATTGCCGGTACCAATGCGTGTCTGGAGCAGTACAGATTATATGAATGAGAATTATGCAGATAGAAAAAGAGAAAACGGTTATAAGTTATATTATGATGCGACAAAATGTCCGCTTACTGTAAATCAGGGAAGAAAATGGCTTGAATATCGTAAAAACAATCAGGGATTAAAAGAAGTTGAGAATAGACAGAAAATTGAATTTAACGAAAAAGTAATAGAAATAAAAGGCATAAGTTTCAAGTACGAAAAAAATGGCAGAGATATACTAAAGGATGTCAAATTTACAGCATACAAAGGGCAGATATACGGAATTCTTGGCGGGAACGGAACAGGTAAAAGTACGCTTCTGTCAGTAATGTCAGGAATTAGAAAGGCATATAGAGGCAGAATAAATGTAATGGGCAGAAAAGTGGGAATGCTGCCTCAGAATCCACAAACATTATTTGTCAGGAAAACAGTTTTAGAAAATCTTAGGGAAAATTATGATAAAAATAGTGAAGATGTTACGTTAGATGAAGCCATTAGCATTTGTAAATTAGAAGAACTGCTTAACAGACATCCATATGATTTATCAGGAGGAGAGCAGCAGAGAGCGGCTCTTGCAATCGTATTACTGACTAATCCTGATATTTTGTTATTAGATGAACCTACAAAAGGCTTAGATAATGAATATAAGAGTATATTTGGCAGTCTTCTTAAGCAACTGTCACTGTCAGGAAAGACAATTATAATGGTAAGTCATGATGTGGAATTTTGCGCAGAATATACTCATAAATGCGCCTTATTCTTTGATGGAAATATTGTATCAGAAAATGAACCGCATAAATTCTTTTCCGGTAATAGTTTTTATACAACCGCAGGAAACAGAATGTCGAGAGGTATTCTTGAAAATGCCATTACAGCTGAGGATATCATAAAAGCATGCAAGTGTAATGAAGATTATCCAGACAATAATAAAAGTGATAGCGAAGGTGTAAATAATAAACACAGCAAAAGTGATAGCGAAAGTGTAAATAATAAACATAGCAAAAGTGATAGCGAAAGTAACAAATATAAGGAAGATCGTTCTGTAGAAGTTAGTAAAAGGAAAATAAGAATGAGAAATATTTTTATGTCGTCAATGTTTCTTTTAGCAATTCCGTTTACCATATTTGCCGGAGTATATTACTTAGATGACAGAAAGTATCTGTTTATTGCATTGGTAGTATTATTAGAGTGTATGGCACCATTTTTTCTTATATTTGAAGGGAGAAATCCAATGGCGAGAGAAATTGTGCTAGTAGCAATGCTGTGTGCTATATGTGTCGCAGGCAGATGTGCGTTCTACATGCTGCCGGAGTTCAAACCACTTGTGGCGATTGTAACGATTACGGGAGTATGTCTGGGTGCAGAGACGGGATTTCTTATAGGAGCAGTAACCATGCTGGTATCTAATATAATGTTCGGACAGGGACCATGGACTCCATGGCAGATGTTTGCTTTGGGAATGATAGGATTTTTTGCCGGAATTTTATTTAAGGGGAGAAGAATAGGGAATAATGTATTTGTACTAAGTATTTATGGATTTTTCGCAGCCGTGGTGATATATGGAGGTATAATGAATCCGGCAGCGGCAATTATGGCTCATGCCAGACTTAATAAAGCTACATTGCTAAGTTATTATGCAACGGGTCTGCCAATTGATTTAGTTAATGGAATTGCAACAGTGATATTTATTATTCTGTTAGCAAAACCAATGACAGAGAAGATTAGAAGAGTACAAAGAAAATATAATCTTATGGAAAAATAAGTAATAAACAATATGTCAGGGAATAAATCGATGTGCTATAATACGCTATAAGAATACAAAATATGCAGGAAAAAGTAGTATTATTTTATTTTCTTTAAAATATAATTAAGTAATATATATTTTGGGAGATAGATAATGAAGAAAAAGATTCTGGGTATAATTGCGATATTTGCATTTGCATTTTTTCTCGGAAATGGTATCGCAGCCGCCGTATCGGAATGTATCAGTAGTACGGCAGAGGGAAAAATGAATTCCTTAGACTGGGGATTAAGCTTTGGAAATGAGGGAAGCACACCGGTAGGAAATTCATCCGCAGAAGAACTTAAAGGATATAACGCCTTTTATGTGGGAGATGAAAGTAAGAAACAAATATTTCTGACGTTCGATGTAGGATATGAGAATGGTAATACACCCAAGATACTGGATGCATTAAAAAAGCATAATGTTTCGGCTACATTTTTTGTGGTAGGTAATTTTATTGAAACAAATCCGGAGTTAGTTAAACAAATGGTAGAAGATGGTCATACCATTGGAAATCATTCATTTCACCATCCTGATATGTCAAATCTGACAAAAGAAGAATTTACGAAAGAACTTGTGGATTTAGAGCAGAATTGAGGGCGCCTCAGACGGGATATATGTATGCGATGTAAAATCCTATGAACTTTTATATGCCAATAAAAGAATTTTTGAAATATTAGGAAATGATAATAAAACTTAAAGTGGTAGAAAATGCTATGAATTCCTTATGGGTTATGATTCACCATGTGAATTTTGTAAAATACATAAGATGAATAAAAAGGATTTTGATTTCCGAAACAGATGTTACAAATATTTATCAGGAGGAGCAGCGAAAAAATGATATTCTGAAGGATGCTTTATCAAATGCAGAGTCTGCTAATAAGGCAAAACTGAACTTTTTATCTAATATGTCTCATGATATAAGAACACCAATGAATGCCATCATCGGTATGACGGAGTTAGCAATGGAAAGTGTTGATAACAGAGAAAAAGTTATGCAGTATCTCAATATTATTGAGACTTCTTCAAATCATTTATTATCATTAATTAATGATATTCTAGTAATGTCAAAGATAGAGAATGACAAAATAATATTAATTAAAGAAAAAGTCAATATTCCCATGCAGTTAGATAATATAAGAAAGATAACAGAAGCTATGTTTAAAGAGAAAAATCAAGAGTTTTCGATTAAAATAGTCAATCTTGTTCATGAGAATATTATTGCAGATGGTATCAGAATAAACAGAGTAATGATTAATTTACTTAATAATGCTTGCAAATTCACTCCGAGAAAAGGTAAAATAGAGTTAAAAATCATAGAGATTCCGACTAGCAATAATAAATATGCCAATATAAGGATATTGGTATCTGATAATTGCATAGGCATACCAAAGGAGAAAATCTCGAAAGTATTTAATCCGTTTTATAGTGATAATTACAGTCAGAATATGGAAAATGAAGGAACGGGATTAGGCCTTACCATTGCAAAGAGTATAGTAGAAGCAAATGGTGGAATAATTAGTATTGACAGTGAATTAGAAAAGGGTACCGTAATAATGGTAAACATGCATTTTCAAATTGATGCAAGTTCGAGAGTGCAGGGATATAATAAAACTGTAACTAAAAATGATATTAAATATGATTTGACCGGCAAAAAGATTTTATTAGTTGAGGATAACTGTATTAATCAGATTGTAGCAAAAACCATGTTAGAAAAGTATGGGGCAAAAGTAGAAATTGCAGATGATGGCTATGTCGGATTTGAGAAATTTGTTAACAGTATGGAAAATGAGTATGATATGATTCTTATGGATATTCAAATGCCTGTAATGAATGGTTATGAAGCTACGCGGGCAATAAGGGAAAGTAAGCATGGCAGAGCAAAAGATGTACCGATTATAGCTATGAGTGCAAATGTATTTCCGGAAGACGAAATACAGTCAATAAATTCCGGTATGAATTGCCATATTGGTAAACCGATAACGATTCACAAACTTATGGACTGTATAAACAAATACAGCAAATAAATTAATTATATGAAAAGATGGACGTTTACAAAAAAGCGTCCCTTTTTCGTATTTCGAATGGTGTCACCAAAGATAAACCTGCCCATTCCACGAACAGTAATTTTGTCAGCCGGTTTTACATTATAACTGTTATTCTCTGTTATTCTGCCATTTACAAAAACTTTTTTTTCACGGATAATAAGCTGGCTCCGACTGCGTGATAAATTGTAGATTTCACCGATTATTGCATCAAGGCGAAGAGAAGCCACATTAAATTCTTTGTTTTGAACCTTATTAAAAGCATCTCCAGGTAACTCATCTGCTAATGAACATTTTATAGTTGTATGTTTTACACGAGTGAGATTCTGCAATATAAAGTCAGTAATATTGCTAAGGCAGAAAACAAAAGCTTCATTATCTGTTATAATAATGTCACCAAGAGTTTCTCGTTTGATTCCAAGGTTAATTAGTGCACCAAGAAAATCTCTGTGAGTGAGTTCGTCAGAAAATTTTTTGAGCATAGGTGTTATATGAATACAAGAAATTGGAAAATCAATATCAAGTCTGCCAAATCTTATAATCTGACGTTCACTAAAATCAGTACCTCCAAAAAGAGAATAATCAACATAAGATAAATCTTTTTCAATCTGATAGAAAGTATTTAATTCAAGTAATCCAAGAAAATTACTAAAAGTACAAACATCCCTTGAATAAGCTTTATCAGCCAAATCTAAAAATCTTTTTTTAAACTGTTCTTCTTCGTTCACATAAATCTCCGTTCTACACATTTTCAACAATACGTTTACCACGCCATGTTCCACGTTTCCATCTGATATATACTACCACACCACGTACTATTTCATCAAGTGCCATTGCAATCCAGATTCCCGTAAGTCCATGTCCAAGTATTATTCCGAAAGCATAACCGAGAAGAACAGATATGCCCCACATAGAAGCCATTCCAAGATAAGTTGGGAATTTAACATCGCCGGAAGCTCTCATACTGTTGATAATAACAAGATTGGCAGTTCTGCCGATTTCAAGGAAAATACAGATGAACATAATCTTTTGACCAAGATTAATAACATAAACGTCATTTGTAAAAATTCCAAGAGTTAACGGACTGATGATGAAACTTACTATAGCAATTGATACGGAAATAACCATTGATTTCTTAAGTGTTGATAAAACTTTTTGATATGCAAACTCATATTCATTTGCTCCAATGGAATGTCCTACTATAATAGCAGTAGCCATTGCAGCGGAGATAGAATACAGATAAGCAAAATTACTCAATATAGTCGCATAAATCTTTGTATTAACTGCAACAACTGAAAGCGAGTTAACAAAACTCAATATAATAAGCTGTGCAATATTGTAAGAAATATTTTCTCCAGCCGTAGGTACACCGATTTTCAACAGTTTTTTCAAAATATCAACTGGAAATGGAATAAGATATTTAATGGAAATATGCCCATCGATTTTAACTATAAAGAAGATGATGGAAATAATCACAGCCACAAATCTGCTGGCTGTAGTTGAGATTGCCACACCTTCCACGCCCATATCCATAGATTTGAGAGGACCATACAGGAACATATAATTACCGATGATGTTAACAAGATTCATTATTATGGCAATAATCATACCGATTTTAGTCTGTCCATTACTTCTGAATATCTGTGAAAATGTATCGAAAATTGCCTGAAGAAATATGAAACCACCAACGATTTTCATATAACTTCCTGCATCAGGCAGCATGGCTGTCTGAACATTCATTATTTTTAATATAAACTGACTGAAAATAAGAATAATTGCACTTATTAATCCACTGAGAAGCAGATTAAATGTTATTGAAACTGTATAAATCTGGTTTAGTTTATCTTTAATTTTGGCACCAAGATATTGGGCAACTATGACACCGGTAGCACTTGCTATAATTGAAAATGCAAGAGTCAGAAATCCAATAATCTGGTTGGCATTACCAATACCGCCAACTGCTGTATCAGAATAATTGCTTATCATTAAGGTATCCACATATCCCAGACACATTGAAAGAAGAGACTGAACAAAAATAGGCCAGCCAAGTTTAAAAAGAGAACTATTTCTAATTTCATCCTTGTTGTTATTAGAATTACTCATATGGGCACCAAACCTTTCTAAATATTTATGTAATAATATTTATTTAATAATGTAACTTTTGATATTATACAGTTTAAAACAACACTATTTCTACAACAATTATGCTAAAAACTAACACAATCTTGCTATATATGAAAAATTATACTATAATTAGGATGATACTATTTTCCCACGGCATAATCGAATTAGGATTAAAAGGACAGAAAGGACATAAAAGTAATGATACATGAAGATTTTATGAAATATGAAGAGAAGAAGGGGCATGGAACATATCTTCTGCCTTTTGCATCTTATGGAACAATTATCCCTGACAATCTTACATTCTTTCCGGCACACTGGCATGATGAAATGGAAATAATTTTTGTTAAACAGGGACGCTGCACATATTATATTAATTTTAAGCCATATGAAGCCTGCGAAGGTGATATCATTATAGTGCCACCGACAATTATTCATTCTTTTGAACAGTATAAAACAGAAGGGTTTGCGGGATTTTCCATGGTATTCAGTCTTAATATGGTGAATAACAGTACAGTTGATGCCTGCTCGGTAAAATATTTTATGCCTATTTTTAATAATGAAATTATTCTTCAGATTCATATAAAAAGTGAGGATGAGCATGGTAAAGAAATCAGGTCAGTTATCAAAAAAATACTTAATGAATATTATGGTAAAAAATCCTGTTATGAACTTAAACTGAAGATATATCTGATGGAATTATTTACTTATTTATTTCAGCATGAATTATATGAAGAGTTTGGTAAAAAATCCTCCTTTATTAAATTGAGTGATAATACAAAGATAGTTATTACGTATATTGAAGAACATTATAGTGAGAAGATTTCCTTGAAAAATCTTGCTGAATTGACAAATCAAAGTGTATATAATTTTGCGCATTCTTTTAAACACTGCACAGGTCAGAGCCCTCTTGAATATATTAATCAATATAGACTTTCTATTGCCGCAAAGCAGTTAGAGACAACGGATAATGCTATAATTAACATAGCGATTGATAACGGATTTAACAATGTATCATATTTTAACAGAGCATTTAAGGCAAAATTCTGTATGACTCCAACGCAGTATAGGAAGCAGGGAAGAGGCTGAAAAAATATCAGTTGAGGTGAAAATGAGCAGTCAGAAATATGAAAATATGCTTAATCTGGCATTAGATGTAGATGAAGCAGAGCGTGAACAAAGTAATACATTAAACGTAGGTTATGACCCTATTATCAATACGTGGGAGGTTATAGTAAGGTACAATGGTGATATAGAATTCCTAAGAGATAAAGGTGCGGAAATTGTGTATTTAGCAGGAAGTTATGCAGTTCTTACGGTTCCGAATGAATTGATTAGGCAAGTCTAGCAATAATGTAACATGAATATCTAATCTATGATATTAGGAATATTAACTCTGGAAGCGAATGCACTTAAACCATGCCCGGCTATAAGTGTTTAGCAATATTACTGAATCATATAATGGTATTTAAAGTTACGCAATATAATAATTATTTAGGTAGGACTAAATTAGCTTTCCAACAGAAAATTCTGTGGAATATCTGATGCTGATTTAGTCCTATTTATAACATGGTTTCAAAATAACTGTTTTTGAGCATGGGAAATAACAAAAATAT
>CAZQRO010000024.1:0-25515 GCA_964595785.1 uncultured Eubacterium sp. | reverse complement strand
AACACCGTGTTTGCCGCCTAATGCATTTAACTTTCTGATAATATCAGAAACTTTCATTTTTTCGCCATTAACACTTGTAGGAACACCTTTTTCAAATGTCATAGTAACATATTCGCCTTCTTCAGGAGCCTTTTCAGGAGAAACACCAAGAACTAATAAGTGGTCGTAGTTTGGTTCATTAGCAGGGTCTTCAAGTTCAAGTCCCTCGTGACTGATATGCCATAAGTTACGGTCACGGCTGTAACTTGAATCTGCTGAGAATGGAAGGTCAATTCCGTGCTGCTTACAGTATTCGATTTCATCTTCACGAGACTGCATTGTCCATACATCTGTCATTCTCCAAGGAGCAATAATCTTTAAGTCCGGAGCCAATGCTTTGATACCAAGTTCAAAACGAATCTGGTCATTACCTTTACCCGTAGCACCATGGCAGATTGCTGTAGCACCCTCTTTACGTGCAATCTCAACTAATCTCTTGGCAATTCCCGGACGAGCCATTGAAGTACCGAGTAAATATTTGTTCTCATATACTGAACCAGCCTGTACACATGGAACGATATAGTCATCACAGAACTCATCTGTAATATCTTCTATGTATAATTTAGTAGCACCTGAAAGCGTTGCTCTTTCTTCAAGACCGTCTAATTCGCTGCCCTGTCCGCAGTCTATACAGCAGCAGACAACATCATAATCAAAATTCTCCTTTAACCAAGGGATAATAGCAGTTGTATCCAAACCGCCTGAGTAAGCTAAGATAACTTTTTCTTTCATTATTAAATCCTCCTACTTAATATGTAATTTTATAAAACGATTCATATGTGTATTTATGCAAAAAAGAATATAACAATATTCATATTAATGTCAAAATGAATAAAAAGTGAATAAATATTCGTTAATTATATTTTGCAAATACATATTGCTGAATACATTGATAACAATATACATCATAATGTATAAAAAATCAATGAGAAAATTTAAAAACATAAAGTATTTTTTAAAATACAAGCCACAAACACTGTAAAATAAACTGATTTAATAAATATAAAAAAATATTAAAAATGTGCTTGCATATTATACATAAAATATGTATAATTATAAATGTTTTAACTTTGCTATTGCAAATATCAGTATTTACCTATAATTAGTAATTAGGTAGGAAAGAGGTTAAGTTATGATTAAAGCAGGAATTATCGGATCAACAGGTTATGCAGGAGCTGAAATAGTCAGATTACTATTACAGCACAGAGATGTAGAAATTGCCTGGTATGGTTCTAGAAGTTATATAGATAAGAAATACTACGAAGTATTTCAGAATATGTTTCAGATAGCAGATGCAAAATGTATGGATGATAACATGGAAGAATTAGCGGACAGCGTTGATGTTATATTTACGGCAACACCACAGGGATTGTGTGCATCACTGGTTAATGAAGATATTTTAAATAAGGTTAAGATAATTGACCTTAGTGCAGATTTTCGTATTAAAGATGTGAAGACTTATGAAGAATGGTATGGAATTGAGCATAAGAGTCCTGAATTTATAGAAGAAGCCGTATATGGGTTGTGTGAAATTAACCGTGATAAGGTTAAGGACGCAAGACTGATTGCTAATCCGGGATGTTATCCGACATGTACCACGCTTAGTATTTATCCTTTATTAAAAGAAGGTCTTATTGATGCATCTACCATTATAGTAGATGCAAAGTCAGGTACATCAGGAGCAGGACGCGGAGCCAAAGTTAATAATCTGTTTTGCGAAGTAAATGAGAATATTAAGGCATATGGTGTGACAACACACAGACACACACCGGAGATAGAAGAGCAGTTAGGATATGCAGCGGGTGAAAATGTATTGATTAACTTTACACCACACCTTGTTCCAATGAACAGAGGTATACTTGTAACCGCATATGCCACACTTAAGAAAGACATTTCATATGAAGAAGTAAAGGCTGTATATGATAAATATTATGACAAAGAGCAGTTTGTGAGAGTGCTTGACAGAGATGTTCCACCTGAAACTAGATGGGTTGAAGGCAGTAATTACGTAGATGTTAATTTCAAAATTGACAAGCGTACAAACAGAATAATTATGATGGGTGCAATGGATAACCTTATAAAAGGTGCTGCAGGTCAGGCAGTACAGAATATGAACATTATGTTTGGATTCCCGGAGAATGAAGGACTTGTTCAGATACCGATGTTCCCATAGAAAATAAAATATAAAAAGTGATTACTAAGAAAGGAAATAGGATTATGAATATAGATATATGTATGATTGAGGGCGGTGTGTGTGCCGCAAAAGGTTTTAAGGCAGCAGGTCTTGTGGTTGGAATTAAGAAATCAAATTCCGAGAAAAAAGATATGGCAATGATATATAGTGAGACACCATGTAAAGCAGCAGGAACATTTACAAGTAATCTTGTAAAAGCAGCACCTGTTAAATGGGATAAGAAGGTCATAAATGAATCGGACAGTATAAAAGCAATTGTAATTAACAGTGGAATTGCTAATGCCTGCACAGGAACAAAAGGCATGGAATACTGCAGTGAAACAGCAAAGGAAGTATCTAAAGCCGCAGGAATAAAGGAAAATGAGGTATTGACAGCATCTACGGGTGTTATTGGCAATCAGCTTCCTATTGATAAGATTAAGGAAGGAATCAATAAATTATATCCTGTTCTTGGAGATAAGACAGAGAATGCCACAATGGCGGCAGAAGCAATCATGACTACAGATACAGTATCAAAACAGGCAGCGGTGAAGGTTATGATAGGCGGTAAAGAAGTTATGATAGGTGGAATGTGTAAAGGTTCCGGAATGATACATATAAATATGTGTACAATGCTTGGATTTATAACAAGTGATGTTAATATTTCTAAAGAAATGCTTCAGGAGGCATTAAGTGAAATTATTCCTGATACATTTAATATGGTATCTGTCGATGGCGACACATCTACAAATGACACGGTTATTTTACTGGCAAACGGTTTGGCAGATAATAACTGTATTACAGAGAAAAACGATGATTATTATACATTTAAGGCAGCACTTATGGAAGTCTGTAAGGCACTTTCTAAAAAGATTGCTTCAGATGGTGAAGGAGCATCGGCGCTGTTCGAGGTAAAAGCAATTAATGCAGCTTCTAAGGAAGATGCAGTCGGACTTAGCAAATCAGTAATAACGTCATCACTTACCAAGGCAGCAATTTTCGGACATGATGCGAACTGGGGAAGAATTTTATGTGCCATGGGATATTCAGGTGTTATATTTGATCCTGAAAAGGTAGATATATACTTTGAAAGTAAAGCAGGAAAGATTAAAATTGTAGAGAATGGAACTGCAACAGAATACAGTGAGGAGGAGGCTACAAAGATTCTGTCTGAAAAAGAAGTAACGGCAATATTAGATGTTAAGATGGGAAAAGATTCTGCTACTGCATGGGGATGTGACCTTACTTATGACTATGTTAAGATAAATGCGGATTATCGTTCATAGATATTGGCTGGTAATAATGTTATACAAACAGATTTAATGATTATGGAAATGTTGTAATGTGAAGAATATTTGCAGTAAAAGGGAAAGGATTTGATATCACTATGGAAAAGGAAATGGAAGAAGAAATGGAAAAATATTTAGAAAAGGCAAATGTGCTTATTGAAGCATTACCATATATTCAAAGATTTAACAGGAAGATAATTGTTGTGAAATATGGTGGAAGCGCAATGGTAGATGAGGAACTTAAGAAGAATGTAATTAAGGATGTAACACTCCTTAAATTAGTTGGGTTCAAACCCATTATCGTGCATGGAGGCGGTAAGGAAATCAGCAAATGGGTGGAAAAATCAGGAATGGAAGCTAAGTTTGTTAACGGACTTCGTGTTACAGATGAAGCAACTATGGAAATTGCGGAAATGGTTTTAGGCAAGGTAGGAAAATCACTGGTGACTATGGTGGAAGAATTAGGAGTCAAGGCGATAAGCATAAGCGGTAAAGATGGTAAATTACTTAAATGCGAGAAGAAACTTTCTAATGGCGAAGACATAGGATATGTAGGAAATGTAACAGAAGTTAATCCCGGAATCATCTATGATTTAATTGAGAAAGACTATCTTCCGATTGTATGTCCAATCGGTCTGGATGATGAGTTTAATTCTTATAATATTAATGCTGATGATGCGGCATGTGCAATTGCAAGGGCTGTGAGTGCTGAAAAACTTGCGTTTTTAACAGATATTGAAGGTGTATATAAAGACCCTGCGGATGAATCAACATTGATTTCAGAACTTCGTATTTCGGAGGCACACAAGTTAATAGAAGAAGGATACATAGGTGGTGGAATGCTTCCTAAATTGAATAATTGTATAGATGCCATTGACAATGGTGTGTCACGGGTTCATATTCTCGATGGACGTATTCCTCATTGTCTATTACTTGAAATATTTACCAATAGAGGAATCGGTACGGCGATTCTGAGTAATGACGAAACGAAATTTTATAATGTTGAAAAATAAAACTGTATATGAAAAATAAAACTGTATAATGGAGGCAATTATGACAAGGAATGAATATATTGAAGAAGCAGAAAACTCAATTCTACATACATATAACAGATACAAGATTGTTTTAGAAAAAGGTGACGGAGTGTATCTGTACGACACAGATGGCAAGAAGTATCTGGATTTTGCAGCAGGTATTGCAGTATTTGCATTTGGATATAATAACAGAGAATATAATGATGCGTTAAAAGCACAGATTGATAAGCTTATTCATACATCTAATCTTTATTATAACGTTCCGGCATGTTCAGCAGCAAAGAGACTTACAGCTATTACTAAAATGGACAGAGTATTTTTTACTAACAGCGGTACAGAGGCTATTGAAGGTGCCATTAAGACTGCAAGAAAGTATGCATTTAACAAAGACGGAAGAAATGACCATGAGATAATTGCCATGAACCATTCATTCCATGGAAGAAGTATGGGTGCATTATCCGTAACGGGAAATGTTAAATATCAGGAAGCATTTAAACCATTAATCGGCGGTGTTAAGTTTGCAGATTATAATGATTTAGAAAGTGTTAAAAAACTTATAACGGACAAAACGTGTGCAATTATCCTTGAACCTGTTCAAGGGGAAGGCGGAATTTATCCGGCAGCAGAAGAGTTTATGAAGGGCATACGTGATATATGTGATGAAAAGGACATTTTACTTATATTTGATGAGATTCAGTGTGGAATGGGAAGAACGGGTAAAATGTTTGCACATGAATATTATGGTATAAAACCTGATATACTAACACTTGCCAAAGCACTTGGATGTGGAGTTCCTGTGGGAGCATTTCTTACAACCGAAAAAGCGGCAGCATTAGTTCCGGGTGACCATGGAACTACTTACGGCGGTAATCCATTTGCGACAGCAGCAGTTAATAAGGTACTGGATTTATTTGAAAAGACAGATGTACTTAATAACGTAAATGAAGTCGGAGCATATTTAGAAAGTAAATTAGATGAAATATGTGATAAAATCTCATGTGCAAAAGAACATCGTGGAAAGGGTCTTATGCAGGGACTTGTACTTGATGTACCTGTTGGCGAAGTGGTTACAAAAGCCATGGACAAAGGACTTTTGGTAATAAGTGCGGGAAGTAATGTTTTAAGAATGGTACCGCCGCTTATTATTTCAAGAGAAAACGTGGATGAAATGATAAGCATTTTAACTGATGTATTAAGCACATTTTAAAGGCAGATGATTTTAATGTTTAATAAATTTAAGAAAAATAAATCAGCAATTATTAGGACGCTCACAGAGATAATCGTTATGGTTATCTCTGTAAGTATTATTATTTTGCTGGCAGAAAATGGTGTAAGTTTTAAGCATAAGAACAAATACAGGGTTGATGAAAAAGAGTTAAACATCTGGTATAATGACCTGAAATATGAGACTTATTTTTCGAAACTTTCAAAAGAATATGAAAAAGACACAGGAATAAAGGTTAATGCAGCATATATGTCTGACATTGATTATTTGGAGAATATCAATAAGGCAAATAAGAAGATTGATGAAACATTAGGTGAAGCACCGGATATTTATCTGATTGATTCAGAAGAACTTGAAGCAGCATACCGTTATGGGTTAGCAGCAGAAAATGATAATCCTATTTATAATAGTGATAATTATTCCGAGACGGCATTGAATGCCATAACATATAAAGGAAAATATGTAGCTTATCCACTTACATTTGACACGGAATTCATGATTTATAATAATGAATATTTTAAGTCAGCACCTGAAAGTTTTGATTCGATTGTTAATTATGCGAAGAATTTTAATTCGGCGGAAAATCCGGATATTAAGTACATAATGTACTGGAATGCAGAAGATATTTTTCACAATTATGGATTTGTCGGCAATTATTTGAACATCGGTGGAGTTAATGGTGATGATAAGTCGGCAGTTAATATAAATACTGATGAAGTTAAGAAGGCATTTTCATACTATACAAGTCTTGCAAGTGTATTCAGAATAGGAATAGATGAAGATTATAGTAGAATACCGGAATCATTTATAAATGGTGAGATAGTATGTTCCATAGTTACAATGAATGAGTTTAATAATATTAAAAATGCAGAGAATCCTAAAGGAATATCTTATTCGGCATGTGTTCTGCCAGCGCTCAATGAGGAATTGTCTTCTAAATCATTATCGTGTACCGAAACACTGGTGGTAAATTATATGTCTGATAAAGAGAAAATGGCAAAGGCTTTTGCGGAATATGCCACATATAAAAGAGTGGATATGGTATATGATAATACAGGTCTTTTGTCTGCAAGACACACAAATTATATGAATGAATTCTATAGTATAATTCAGGAGCAGTATGATAAATCCTGTTTATTGCCTAAATTAATGATGACAAGTGACTACTTTATGCAGACACAGTCTGTACTTAATAAAGCATGGCAGGGTGAAGATGTAAGTGAATATTTAGATAAAATGAATGACACATATACAACAAGGTTAAAATAGGTATATTTAATAATTGATAGAGGTGTTAAAAACTATCTTTCTTAAAATATTTGTCGATTTTTTCAAAAGAATGATGCTTGCATTGCGCAGATAATTAGTTTTTCTTAGTATCTGATATATATACAGCAATGATTTGACACGATGTCAAATCAAGCATCATCTCAATTATTAATAACCACTATGAATAGTTTTTTGAAAAACCTCCATAATTAATATATAAATATGGAGGTTTTAATTATGGGAATAGTAAAAGTAAGTCCGAAGTATATGCTGTTAGGCGGGGTAATCGGAACTGCCATAACATATACCGTGGTAAAAAGTATGTCAGCACTGGGACCGGCTAAATCTATAATGATAATAGTAGTTTCACAGCTTGTTGTGGCATACTTAATAGAACTGTTTGGATTATTTGGTACAGAAAAAGCAGACTTTGAAATGAAAAAAGTATTAGGTGTACTGTTGGCAGTAGGAGGAATAATACTTTTTAAGTGGGAATGAAGTCTTTCTTTATATGGTGATGTTGGGGGGAATGTATATCAGATACTAAAGAAATCTTAATATCTTCGCAACGCAAGACTCACTTTTTTGTGTAATCTGGTGAATATAAACATAATATATACATTTTGCCCTCAACATCACCTAAATTAATTAAAAAACATATTGTAAAGTTCACGTTTTTTATGTAAAATTGTATATGGTGTTTTAGGTCTCTTCGCAAATGAAAAAGGAGAGATTTTATGAAAAAAGTAAGATTTATATGGCAATGTTTTCTGATAAGCATGTGTTTTATGTGTTTGACAGGTTGTGGTGAAGACGGTAAGGCAAAGGTATACAGTGAGAAATCAGTTGACGATACAGATGTTTCTAAGGATAAGAATGATTCGTCAGAACAGGTTTTAGGCGATAATGAGGAAATTCAGACAGATGGATATGTATATGTACAACTGTGTGGAGCGGTAAATACGCCGGGAGTTTATAAACTGCTAAGTGGAACTAGAGTGTTTGAAGCACTTGAAGCGGCTGGCGGCACTACAGAAGAAGCCGATACGAATGCAGTTAATTTAGCAAGACCGGTAACTGATGAAATGCAGATATATATTCCGACTAAAGAAGAAGCCAGTAACAGTAATGGAGATTACTTCTGGGAAAATACACAGGATTTAACAGAAGGATGTACTGATTCAGAAGAAGACTCACTTATTAATATTAATGATGCCGCACGGGAAGAACTTATGAAATTGCCGGGAATTGGTGAAGCAAAGGCAGATGCAATAATCAGTTACAGAGAAGAGAATGGCGGTTTTAGCGATATTTCAGAAATAATGAATATAAGTGGAATTAAAGAAGCGGCATTTGAGAAGATAAAAGATTTGATAAAAGTTTAACAGCCAAAATATTGTTGAAAGGAAGCCTTGTAATTGGCTGTAAGAAAAAGGCATATGTTTTTTAGTACATAGGTGATTTGAACATGGGTAAAGTATTAGTAGTAGATGATGAGAAATTGATTGTTAAAGGAATTAAATTTAGTTTAGAGCAGGATGGTCTGGAGGTAGACTGTGCTTATGATGGAGAGGAAGCAGTTAATTTAGCAAAGCAGACTGAATATGATATTGTATTGTTAGATGTAATGCTTCCTGTGTATGACGGATTTGAAGTATTAAGCAGAATCAGGGAATTTAGTTCTATGCCGGTAATTATGCTTACAGCCAAAGGGGAAGATATGGATAAAATATTAGGTTTGGAATATGGAGCAGATGATTATATTACAAAACCTTTTAATATATTAGAAGTTAAGGCAAGAATTAAGGCAATTATGAGAAGAATCAGAAAATCAGCATCAGCTAAACAAGATAATAAGATGATAATAAAAGGTGAACTTTCTCTTGATGTGGAAGGAAGAAATGTGAAGATTGGCGATAAGGAGATTAATCTTACTGCAAAGGAATTTGACTTATTAGAGTTATTGTTAACTAATCCTAATAAGGTATACAGCCGTGAGAAACTTCTTAGTATTGTCTGGGGATATGAATATCCGGGAGATGTGAGGACTGTAGATGTTCATATCAGAAGACTTAGAGAGAAAATCGAAAGTAATCCGAGTGAACCAAAATATGTATTTACTAAATGGGGTGTTGGCTATTTCTTCAAGGAATAGTTAAGTAAGGAGCCTGTATGTTTAATAAGATAAAGGAACATAGTTTTTTCGGGTTTATAAAAAATTATGTTGATAAGATTAAGAAAGTAATCAGAAGCATGAAGTTTCGAATATTTATTGTTCTTGTGATAATAGGAATAGTGCCGGTGATTATTTTTGAAAATGTTATTTTAGAACCAATAGAAAATGAGATGGTAGCCTCAAAAATGGACAGACTATTGAGTCAGTGCAATATATTAAAGAATCATGTAATCAGTGAAAACTATATGGAATTAAGGGAGTCTGATGCAATTGATGCAGAATTGTCCCAGTTATCAGCAATGTATGATGGAAGAGTTATGCTTATAGACAGTAATTTTGTGATTATCAAAGATACATATGTCATGGATGAGAATAAGACAACGGTATCACAGAATGTTATTAAGTGTTATAAAGGAGAAAATATTTCTGCATATAATTCAAAAAGTGAAAGTATAGAGATAGTTTCTGCTATTTCTAATGAAAGCAAAAATACAATTGGTATAATGTATGTGACTTTTTCAACGAAAGATGTGGTATACGCTTTAGAAAATATCAGAGAAAAAATGTATCTTATGCAGACAATTCTTTTTCTGATAACGATAATATTTGCATTTTTCTGGTCCAGAAAAGTGGTTAATCCATTTGATAAGATAGGTAATTCTTTTGAAAATGTTTCATTCGGATATTTTGATAATGAACTTTCGCTTAACGGATATACTGAAACAGAAAAATTGGCACAGGCATTTAACAGTATGTTAGGAAGAATGAAGAAGATAGATGATTCAAGACAGGAGTTTGTATCAAATGTATCACATGAATTGAAGACACCTATAACTTCCATAAAAGTTCTTGCAGATTCATTGATAATGCAGGAAGAAGTTCCTAATGAAATCTATAAAGAATTCTTTGGTGACATCGTTAATGAAATTGACAGGGAAAATGAGATTATTACGGATTTGCTTACTCTTGTAAGGCTTGATAAGAAAAATACTAATCTGAATATTAACCAGATAAATATTAATGAGTTAGTGGAGATAATATTAAAGAGATTAAGACCTATTGCGGCAAAAAGAAATATTGAACTTGTTCTTGAAAGCTTCAGACCTATTTCGGCTGAGGTGGATGAAGTCAAGATAAGCAGTGCAATTTCTAATTTAGTGGAGAATGCCATTAAATATAATGTTATGGATGGCTGGGTGCGGGTAACGCTTAACGCTGACCATAAGTATTTTTATATCAAAGTGGCTGATTCGGGTATTGGAATTCCGGAAGAATCCCAGGAAATGGTATTCGAGAGATTCTACAGGGTGGATAAGACAAGAGCCAGAGAGACAGGAGGAACAGGTCTCGGACTTGCAATTACTAAGAATATTATTATGCTGCATAATGGTGCAATTAAGGTATACAGTAAGGAAGGCGAGGGAACCACTTTTACTGTTAGGATTCCTTTGAATTATGTGAATGAGGAAAATAAATAATTTGCATTTTTCAAAAGCAGAGAGGAATGACTTTATATATGAATTATAAATTTAAAAATAAAAAGGTATTATCATTAATAATGGTTTTTGCCATGGTTATATTGATATTTGCAGGCTGTGATAAAAAAGACAGAGTAAAGAAGAATGATGGTATTTATATCTATTATACTGACAAAGACAGAACAAAATTAGTATCTGTCATATATAAACCTGAGAAAAAAGAGACTATTGACCAGGTTAAGGAAGTATTAGAACGTATGAATAAGACTTCAAAGAAACTTAACAACATTACTGCTAAACCTGATGATGTGGAAATACAGAATTATGCATTATATGACAGCACTGTTAATATTGACTTTGGTGCATCATATTATGAAATGAGTAAAGTTACTGAAATCTTATGCCGCTCTGCTATTGTTCTTAGTATAACGCAGTTAAAAGGTGTGGATTATGTGATTTTTACAGTTAATGGACAACCTCTTATATTAAATGGCAATAATGCTGTCGGAAGTATGAAAGCGGAAGATTTTGTGGATGATGGAGTGTCTAATATTAATTCTTTTCAAAATCTTGATGTAATTCTGTATTATGCGGATAAAACGGGAACGAATCTTGTTGCTACAGATTATTCGGGTGTATATGATATGAATACTTCTGTTGAGAAACTCATAGTAGAACAGCTTATTAAAGGACCGGAATTAAGTCAGTATCAAAGGACGGTTCCCTCAACGGTTAAACTGCTTAGTGTATTGACTAAAGATGGAATATGTTACGTGAATTTTGACAGTTCATTTTTAACTGAGACAGTAGATGTGTCACCTGAATTAGAGTTATATTCAATAGTAAATTCTCTTGTTGAATTAAGTTATATTAATAAAGTTCAGATAAGTATAAATGGAGAAACAAATGTGAAATTCAAGGATTCTATATCGTTAGAATATACTTTTTCAAGAAACCTTGATATAGTGAAATAGAGGTGAAATTAAATAAGGCGACCAATTCTAGGGTTAATGGCAGCCTTGTTTCTTGGAGAGATACTGTGTGGCAGAAATCATGCAGTAATGGGATTAAAAGCAATAAATATTTTAACTTTTTTAGCTGCTGTAATATTTGCGGCTTTAAAGTTATGTTTCAAAAGTGTTTATATTAATATAATCAGGCTATTTAGAATAAGAAATAAGAGATATCTGTTTAGTTGGTGCATTATACTGGTAATGACATTTAATATGGGATATTATATAGGAAATGAATGTAATAAGAATATTTATTCAGCAGAGTCTGCGTTCAAAGATAATGAAAGAGTGAGAATATGCGGAAGAATAGATAATATTACGATAAAGACAAATGGAATATACTATTATCTTAAGAATGCAAATGTTTCAGGGAAAAATAAAACTATTTTTCTGAAGCACATAATTCTTTGTGTGAAAAGTAAAATAAATAGCGGAGATATAGGGAAAACTATAGACACATATGCAAACTATAGTGAATTTGGTGCAGCCAGAAATGATGGGGGTTTTGACGAGAAGAAATATTATTATGAACAGGGTGTATATGGAAGATTTAAAGCAGAGAATGAAGAAAAAATTAATACATATGGAAAGAATGCGAGGATTAAGCACACATTATTTAAGGTAAAATGCAGGTGTATATCAGTAATCAACAGAACATGTAATAAAAAATATTCCGGTATTTATGCAGGAATATTGCTGGGTGAAAAAAGCCAAATAGATGAGGGGACAAAAGAATTATACAAATTATCGGGAATATCGCATTTATTAGCTATTTCGGGACTGCATATTTCATTAATCGGATATTTTATTTATAAAAGACTTAGGAAATTCTTAAGCCTGATTCCGGCAGGAATAATATCATTTGTTATAATAGGGGCATATGCTGAAATGGTTGGTGGAAGTGTATCTGCTAAAAGGGCTGTTATTATGTTTGGATTAAATCTTATGGCTCAGGTAATAGGACGAAGTTATGATACTATAAGTTCACTTGGAATGGCATTTTTAATTGTAATAATCAGTAATCCACTGATTATTTATAACTCTGGAATGCTGCTTTCATTTGGAGCAATAATAGGAATAACCATAATCAGTAATCCCATATGTTCTTTGCTTAAAGTTAGTAATAAAATTATGAAATCATTTTTGGCAAGTGTTTCGATTGACATGGTTACAAAACCTGTAATAGCATACTTTTATTATGAGGTTTCCACATATTCATCGCTTATTAATATAATTATAATTCCGTTTATGAGTATAGTGGCGGCATGTGGATTTATAGGAATAATAATTGGTTTAGTAAGCATTCCGCTTGGAAAGGTGTTCATGCAGTCTGGGTGTCTGATACTTAAAATGTATGATATTGTATGCAGATTATTTATAAAACTGCCATATGCAGATAAGATTACAGGCAGACCTGAAACAAAAATTATAATAATTTATTTTGTGATATTAGTTATATGTATTGCAGGAATATATATTTATCTGCACAAATGGGAACAGAATAATGATATTGATACATATAAGGTCAGGGTAATAAAACGCACAAGTATATGTATGATGGTTCTGATGCTAAGTTTGATATTATTTATTCAGTGGAATAAGGAATTCAGGGTGCAGATGATTGATGTGGGGCAGGGTGACAGTATATGCATAAATGATGGAGAAAATGTGATACTTGTAGACGCAGGAAGCAGCAGTGAAAAGAATATTACAAAGTATACAATTCTTCCGTTTCTTAAGGCAAATGGCATAGAAGAGATTGACTATATGATAATGACACATTCAGACTCAGACCACATAAGCGGAATGAATGATTTGATGTATTTTAAATACAATGGCAGTAACTATGTGAAAAACCTTGTATTGCCTAACATTAATGAAGGTGTCATTGATGAGAATTATCAGGAGATTCTAAATAAGGCAAAAGAAGAAGGGGTAAATATTTTGCTATTTGGTGAGGGAGACGTAATGAAATTCGATGGTATGGAACTGAAATGTATATGGCCTGAAAAGAGTCTGTTGATGGATAAAAATGATTTATCAGTTACATTTTACCTGAATATAGGGAAATTCAGGATGCTTTTTACCGGAGATTTAGGCGAGGCTGGAGAAAAACAATTGTCAGCTATAGGAATGTTAGAGGATATAGATGTACTTAAAGTCGGGCATCATGGTTCTAATGATTCTTCTGCGGAATCGTTTTTGTGCAGACTTAAACCGGAATTGTCAGTTGTTTCATGTGGAATAAATAATCGTTATGGCCATCCGGGAAAGGAGACAATCAGCAGGTTGAATGACATAGGTACCGATATTTTTGTGACAAAGGACTGTGGGCAGATAGATATTATATTTAAAGAAAAAGGTTTTATGGTTGAAACTTTTCTGCATTAACTTTATAATAACCATATGCATAAAATCGGAGGATTAATTTTCGGATGAAAAATATTATTAAAGATATAGAGAAAGATGAAATCAAGAGAGTATACCTCATATATGGCGAAGAAAAGTATCTGGTGAGAAATATTAAGGAAAGGCTTGTAAAGGCAGTATCGAATGACGGAGACAGTATGAATTATTCAAAGTTTTCAGGAAAGGACTGTAATGCGAAGCGGGTCATAGACTTGGCGGAAACATTACCATTCTTTGCAAAATACAGGGTGATTCTGTTAGAAGATACAGACTGGTGTAAATCCGGTAATGATGACATGGCTGCCTATATTGAGAATATACCTGAATCGGCAGTACTTATATTTGTGGAAGCAGAAGTTGATAAACGTAATAAATTATATAAGCAGATTAAGAATAACGGTTATGTGTGTGAATGCAGCAGAATGAATAATGCAGACCTGACAAAATGGATATTGGTAAGACTAAAGAAAGAGAATAAGAATATTACCAGAGAAAATATGAATTATCTCTTAGAAAAACTTGGAGATAACATGGATAATATTAACAGTGAACTGGATAAATTATTAAGTTACACTCTTAATAAAGATGTAATTGAAAGAGAAGACATTGATAAAGTATGTGTAAGTGAAATTACAGGGAAAATATTTGAAATGATAGATGCCATCGGTAATAAGAATCAGAAAAAGGCATTGGATTTGTATTATGACCTTATTGCGGTGCGTGAAGCACCTATGAAAATTCTCTATATGCTGTCAAGACAGTTTAATATAATGCTTCAGGTTAAGGAAATGTCTGCTAATAATACCTCTAATACAGAGATGGCTAAGAATATGGGAATGCAGAATTTTATTATTAATAAGACACTTAATCAGTGCCGGAATTTTAAACTTTCCACTATCAGAAATGCCATAAATTATTGCCTTAAGTTAGAAGAAGCAGTTAAATTAGGCAATATGAATGATAAAATGGCAGTTGAGCTTATAATTGTAAAATACACTGCATAAAGGAAAATTGACGGATATATCTAAAAATGATATATCTGACATCTGAATCAATTGATGCCGGGAACAAATATATATTTGTCTCCGGCATCATAAATGTTTAATTATTTAAGGTTTTTCTCAACATCATCTATTGTTATAGTGTCATAAATAGTATCTGTATCAAGAATATATCTCTTATAATCATTGGTATTATCTGCATTATTAAATATCCCATAAAAATAGTAGGTTGGATAAAAACGTTCTTTAGAATCATTATAAGAGGCATAGATTATGTATTCGCCTTTAGGAGAGAGAGGTTCGAACCCGGCAGGCTGAAATGCTACATATTTATTACTGTAATCATTATTACGCTCTGTTTCTAATGCATACCCTAATTCAACTTCCTGTTCAAAGAATTTATCATATGTCATAACGCCGCCCAATGCATTTATCACAACCTTTGAAATCCTTTAAAAATATTGTAAATTAATACAATACATTTTATCCAATAAATATCACCTCCTAAATCAGATTCTACATATAATGATAATACATTCATAGTTTAGTAACACAAGATATTTTTATAGAGTTTATTAAAAAAATACAAAAAAGCAACCATGCAAAAGTATTCTTATTTCTACATGGTTGCCTTGTAACCTTAAAAGGTCAGTATTAAATTGTATATATCAAGTAAGTTACTGATTATGCAAGTTTGTTAACTGCGATAGCTAAACGTGAAACTTTTCTAGAAGCATTGTTCTTGTGGTATACACCTTTTGAACAAGCCTTATCAATTTCAACTGTAGCAGCATTTAATGCAGCTAATGCAGCTTCTTTATCCTGAGATTCGATAGCAGCGTTAACTTTCTTTACAGCAGTTTTAACCTTTGATTTAATAGCCTTGTTTCTAGCAGTTCTTGTTTCAGTAACTAAAATTCTTTTCTTTGCAGATTTAATATTAGCCAATCTGTCCACCTCCAAAATATATTCTGTTTTTTATCTTATTTTGACTCCGTGAGAGAGTTGAGAGTCAATATCTACCGTTTACACTTTATAAGACGCGGACGTGTCAAATGTAAACATACTAATATAGTGTATAGTAAATTAAAGCACTTGTCAATACATAATTTTATATATTTTTACAAAAACTTTGTATATAAATATGATTAAAGAACTATAAAAGATATTGCAGCAGATTGGAGAAAATTATGTCGGGATTCAAGATTAGAACAGATTTGGCGGTAGAACTTAAGGACGGAGGAAAAAAGAGCAGTAAGATAGAGGGAATTACTGTAAGAGAAGATTATGAAGAGGAAGGAAAGATAAAAGTTACGAGGGTAATAGTTGAAATGCGGAAGGGGCAGAATTCATTGGTAAACCAATTGGTAATTACATTACATTGGAATCAAAAGAATTAGGAGAGGCAAATGAGGGGTATCACAGAAATGTTTCAAAACTGCTGGCTGAGGAATATTTTGAAGGATTTACAAGAAAGAATTACATACAGGCATATCAGTATAATCTGCATCTGCGTCCTAAGTCAATGCTGGTAGAAGCAGGTGCGCAGACGAATACAGTTCAGGAGAAATTGAATGCTATGGAACTTTTAGCAAAACTGTTAGACTTAGAACTTAAGAGAGAGTAAAAATACCAGATAATAGAACTATTTCACAAAAAAAGTATTATATGTTGAATAAATATGTATAAATTGCTATAATTAGAAACAGTCTTAAGTATTACTTTGAAAAAAGATACGATATGCTTATGCATTAAAATGAAAAGGAGGCATATGAAAGAACATATGAAAGAAAAGATTATGTGGCTTAAGGACAAAATAATGTCTAATAAGCTTATTGCGGTGGGGATTCTGTTAGTACTAATACTTGCAGCTGCGGGAATCTCTTATGCCGTAATCAGGAACGGAGATGATAAAGAAACCGCTTCATCATCTAATGCGACTTCGGGAAATTTATCGGTTAATAATTCAGGGAAAAAGGGTGATGACGATACCACAGATGGTAAGTCAGACAGTGATAAAAAAGAAACAGAATCAAAAGAAACTACAAGTGAAGGAGAGACAACAAAAGAGGGACAAACTACTAAATCAGGTGAAACAGCGTCAAACGGAAGTGGTAATTCTTCAAATGTAAATGGTGGTTCAATTGGCAGTTCAACAGATGGGAACACAGGTAATATAGGTGGCAGTAATTCTTCAGGAGGACAGTCATCCGGTGGAAATAGCGGCGGTTCTGCAAACGGAAGCACACAAGGAAATTCAGGAAACAGCAGTACAGTTATAGGTACAGACACACCCCAATCAAATCAGAATTCTATATATAATCAGTTATTTGACATAAATAATAAGATTACAATTAAGGTTGATATGTCAGATGCTGAATTGCAGAAGCTACAGTCAGATTATAAGAGATATGGCAGTAATTCTTCCACATATCGTAAAGCTGATAAGGTAACAATTTCGATTGGTTCAAATACATATGTAATGTATGAAGTTGGTGTAAGATTAAAAGGTAATACATCAGTAGTGGAGCCTCTTGTAAATGGTAATCTTAATTCAAGGAATCTTGTTAATTTAAAACTCAGTTTTAAACAGACTTTTGATGATTCAGGACTATATGGTTCAGATATTAAGGAATGGTCAAGTGATGCAGCAAGAAAAGAGAGAAAGAAGAGAACATTTGCAGGCCTTGAAAGTTTAGAACTTAAGTGGAACAGAAATTTGGATTCAACATATACATGTAATTACTGGGCAAATCAGATGTTTAGAAATATGCTGGGATATGGTCAGAACACAACATTGTGTAATGTAAATGTAAGTTCATTTAATTATGGTGTATATACACTATATGAGCCGGTAGATGAGAATTTTATAGCAAGATATTTTCCTAATGACCAGGGTGGTGACTTATACAAATGTGGCTGGAGTTCAACAGGAGCGAATTATACAAACTCAAGTATGAATTCAATTGGTGTGGAGAAAGATAATTCAAGTATAAAATATACATATGATTTAAAGACGAACAAGAAGACATCTAATTTTGCAAGTCTTAAGAATCTCATAACAACATTAAACAGTTCATCTTCTGTATCAACATTTAACAGTGTTGTGGATAGCAGCAGATGGGTAAAATTTGCGGCTGTATCATATTTTGCAGGAAATCCTGATGATATGAGAAATAATTATAACAATCATTACGTGTATTTTCTGAATAATGGAAAAGCAGTATTTATTCCATATGATTATGACAGATGTTTTGGAATAATAAAAGGAATGAACAGAGAAAACGGAATGGTTGATGCTAATCCTGCGTCAGAAGCAGCTAAAGGTCTTGGCGGAAACCAGATTAATCCATTATACATTAATTCTGTAATCAGAAAGAATAACAGCAATTACGGTAATAACTTCAGTGATGATTATAAGACGCAGCTTGGAAATGTCTCCGCAAGCAAATGGCTTAACTATGATGAATTTAGAAAGGCATATACCACATTTAAGAATAACTATTCAAGTGTGGCAATACCGGATTCAAATGTAAGAGCATATGTATATGATTTATTTGATACAAGCAACAGAGGTGAATACAATAAGAGTTCACTGGCATTTGCTGAATCAGGAAATGGAAATGTGGCTGTCAGTACGTATTTTTCTAAAATAGTAGAAGCATATAAGAAGAGTTAGGATATATAATAAAACAAATAGAAAATATATAATAATGAAAACTAATAAAACAAACTAATAAAACCAACGAATGATTGTCATGTTACAAGGTGTGATTTCATTCGTTGGTTTTTAGTTATCATGAAAATATGAAAAAGAAATTCTAATTTTTGCCGGTGCTTCCTATACCACCGCGGTTATCATTATCTAACTGTCTTACTTCCTCAAATATGATTTGTGGCTGGTGTTTTTCGATTCTGAACTGGCATATTCTGTCATTAATCTCAATGACGGTGTCTCTAAGGGCAATTGCAGGGAAATAAAACCAGTCATTTGGACCGCAGTAAGATTCATCTACAATTCCGATGGAATTTGCCTGAATAATACCAAAGTTTTTAAAAGTGCTGCTTCTTGGAGCAATATGTGCTTCGTAACCTTTAGGGAGCTGCATGGCAATCCCTAGGTTGATTAACTTAAAATCTCCTGATTTAAGTTCAACGTGTTCGGCAGCTCTTAAATCAATCCAATCGGATTTGCCATCAATATATTCAAGTTTCTTAATAGTATCATTTAAATACTGTATTTTGATTTTTTCCATGTAAAGTATCCTTTCGAGATTTAATATTTATTAATTAGAGTATCTTTTTGAAAACTAATATTTAGTGGCAGGAGGTGTCCATAATACTATTTCACCAGATTGCAATGATTCTTTAACCATGATTGTACGTTGGTTAGAAGAGCCTTTAAATACAAGACTTACGCTTTTTAATTCTTCCATAAATTTGCCATCTACCATAACATCAAAGTAAGAAAGAAGTTCTTTGGTTTCGGGGATTGTATCATACATTTTACCGAGAATATCCTCATCAAATCTAAATCCCGTAAAACACCAGATAGTCTTATCAGGAAATGATTCTTTAACTCGTTTTACGAGAGGAAGCAATCCTTTTTGATTAGACGGTTCCATGGGTTCTCCGCCTAGAAGTGTTAGCCCTGCAATATGCGGACTGTTTAGATATCCTATGATAGTATCAATAGTTTCTTCAGTAAAGGGAGTGCCATAATTAAAATCCCATGCAACTTCATTAAAACATCCTTTGCAATGGTGATTGCAGCCGCTTACAAATAGGGAAATCCTAATTCCCGGGCCATTTGCCACATCATATTGTTTTATATCTGCATAATTCATTTTTTACACCCATTCTTCTAAAATTTTTCAAACTTTCACTATATATAATCATGCCTAAGCATTTTTAGTTAGATATGAAGTACACGGGCATTAATTTCTTTTGTTTTACCTACATTCCAGAAATTCTCACCGAGATAACCACATGTACGTCTTGTAACATTCATTTTAGAGTGGTCTTTATTGTGACATTGTGGGCATTCCCATTCTAAATCATCATTAATAATTATTTCACCATCAAAACCGCACACATGACAATAATCTGACTTGGTATTAAATTCGGCATACTGAATATTATCATAGATAAATTTGACAATTTCTTCTAATGCCTGAAGATTATTACGCATATTTGGTATCTCAACATAGGAAATTGCACCACCTGAAGAAATATTCTGGAAGCGGCTTTCAAATGTAAATTTAGAAAATGCATCAATTTTTTCTCTGACATCAACGTGGTATGAATTAGTATAATAGCCTTTATCTGTTACATCAGGAATATCTCCAAATTTCTGTTTATCTATACGTGCAAATCTGTAACAGAGACTTTCGGCAGGAGTACCATACAGACCAAAACCAATACCTGTATTCTCTTTCCATGTATCTGTAGCAGAACGCAGTCTGTTCATAACCTTGAGAGCAAATTCTAATCCTTTTGGCTCAGTGTGGGAAACACCGGTCATAAGTTTTGTTACTTCATATAATCCGATATATCCAAGAGAGATAGTAGAATAACCACCATGTAATAATTTGTCAATCGGTTCATCTTTATCAAGTCTTGCAATGGCACCATACTGCCAGTGAATAGGACTTACACTGGAAAGTGTTCCCTCCAATGAGTGATGTCTGCACATTAATGCTTCAAAACATAGAGATAATCTTTCTTCCATTAACTGCCAGAACATTTCTTCATCACCATCAGCAATAATACCAATCTGTGGAAGGTTAAGGCTGACAACACCCTGATTAAAACGTCCTTCCCATTTGTATTCATCATTCTCATCTTTCCAAGGACTTAAGAAACTTCGGCAGCCCATACAACTGAATACATTTCCTTCATAATTTTCACGCATCTTTTTAGCGGAAATATAATCAGGATACAGACGTTTAGAAGAGCATTTAACAGCGAGTTTGGTAATATAATCATATTTTCCGCCTTTAAGACAGTTATGTTCGTCTAGTACATAGATTAATTTAGGAAAAGCAGGAGTAACAAATACACCTTTTTCGTTTTTTATTCCTTCAAGACGCTGTTTTAGGATTTCTTCAATAATCATGGCATTTTCTTCAATATATTCATCATCTTTATCAAGATCAAGGAATAATGTAACAAAAGGAGACTGACCATTTGTAGTCATTAAAGTGTTAATCTGATATTGGATAGTCTGGACACCGGATTTTAGTTCGTCATAGAGTCTGTCGTTAATGAACTGTTCAATAAGTTCAGGAGCAATTTTACCGGTGTATTGTGTCTCATAATGTTTTCTGTATTTTTCACGGCTTTTTCGTAAAAATTTACCAAGATGGCGAATGTCTACCGACTGTCCACCATACTGGCTTGAAGCAACGGCAGAGATAATCTGGGTCATAACAGTGCAGGCAACCTGAAAACTCTTTGGACTTTCAATTAATTTGGCATTCATAACAGTTCCGTTATCTAACATATCACCGATATTAATAAGGCAGCAGTTAAATATTGACTGAAGAAAATAATCTGCATCATGGAAATGTAAAACACCTTCTTCGTGAGCCTTAACAATTTTCTCGGGAAGGAGTACACGTTTTGTCAAATCCTTAGATACTTCCCCTGCGATTAAGTCACGCTGTGTTGAAGCAATAATTGCATTTTTATTTGAATTTTCTTCCATAACATCTTTGTTACTGTTTTTGATAAGACTTAATATGGATTCATCTGTAGTATTGGCTTTACGGACCATTTCACGGGTGTAGCGATATATAATATATGTTTTTGCAAGTGTATATTTCTTCTCTAACATAAGTTTCTGCTCAATAATATCCTGAATATCTTCTACTAGCATTTCATCCTGACCGCGATTTTCAATAGAAGCAACAATGTTATAGATTTTTTCCTCGGAAATCTGTTCATGTGGTTCTACCTCATCATTGGCTTTCTGAATGGCAATAATAATTTTGTTGCGGTCATATTCTACATGGCGGCCATTTCTTTTAATTACTTTCATTTTCTTTCTATTCCTCCTTAAAAAACTTAATATAATATATAGTTACTGTCTAGAATCAAACAGATTAATACTTGCTTCGTTCGTGCTTGATTTTCTTTCGATAAGTTATGTTCTCGAAACGTATTCATTATATCATTAATATATATATTTGTCTACCAAATATTGATTTGATAAAGAAAGAAACACAAGATGTTGTGTATAAAATGTAAACCAAGAAAGTAACGCAATATAGGGGAAAAATAAATTTATCGTAAAAAGTGGTATGATCAAAAAGTTAAAATCTGGCTATTTAAAAAAGGACAATTTGTGTTATTCTGTAACACATACATATATTTGGCGGCCGACAATAATATAAAAATATAAAAATAAAGGTGGAGGTTAACATGGAAAACATTG
This sequence comes from uncultured Eubacterium sp., assembly GCA_964595785.1. Lineage (GTDB taxonomy): Bacteria > Bacillota > Clostridia > Lachnospirales > Lachnospiraceae > Bovifimicola. Next base: position 2,971 of record CAZQRO010000024.1, on the reverse strand, counting down.
TTAAGAAAGCAGAAGTCAAAAATAATACAGCAAAGTCATCAAATAAAATACAGGAGTTGGCAATTGATGCCGTATTTATAGCACTTACTTACGTGTTCACGGCATTTATTAATATTAAACTTCCTATTGCAGCAAATGGAGGACTTATTCATTTAGGGAATATACCACTTTTTGTGGCAGCCATAGTATTTGGCTGGAAAACCGGTATGATTGCAGGCGGAATCGGTATGGCACTTTTTGATATGATATCAGGTTTCTGGACTACATGGGCACCATTTACACTTATAATAGTAGGCTTAATGGGATTTGCAGTTGGTAAAATTACTGAAAAACGTAATTCATATGTTACTAATATAGCAGCATTTACAGTGGCTGCAATAATTAAAGTTGTGGGATATTATATTGCAGAAGGTGTAATTTATGGCAATTTCATAGCACCGGTAAGTTCAATTCCGGGCAATTTAGTACAAATATTAGTGGCAGCAGTAATAGTTTTACCAATATCGGTGAGACTTAAAAAGGCAGCAGGAAAAATATTCTAAGAAAGGTATCTTTTGACACAATAATCAAAATAAATTACAGACAGGAGAATGGCAAATGTATAAAGTTATGACACCCGGACCAACACAGGTAGCTAAAAATGTCAGAAAGGCGAGAATGTCAGAATGTACTAATCCGGATATTGATGTGGAATTCTGTGAATTTTACAAAGAAACTTGTGATTTAATCAGTAATCTGTTAGGTACTGAAAATGAAACACTGATACTTAGTGGAGAGGGAATTCTCGGTTTAGAGGCGGCATGTGCCAGTCTCACGGAGCCGGGAGATAATGTGTTAGTTATAGATAACGGACTTTATGGAAATGGTTTTAAAGATTTTGTTACACTGTATGGCGGAATACCTGTCATGTATACTGCTGATTATAGAAATACAATTAATATAGAAGATTTAGAAAAATTTCTCGAAAAAAATCATAATTTTAAATATGCCACAGTGGTTCATTGTGATACACCAAGCGGAATGCTTAATGATATTTCTAAAATATGTCCGTTATTAAAGAAATATGGAATATTGACAGTAGTGGATTCAGTTTCGGCAATGTTTGGTGAATATGTAAATGTTGATGAGTTTCAGATTGATTTATTATGCGGCGGTTCACAAAAGGCGGTTTCTGCACCTCCGGGACTTACGTTTGTAGTGGTAAGTGATGAAGCGAAGAAGGTAATGAAGAACAGAAAGACACAGATTGCCGCATTTTATGCGAATTTAACCATATTTGATAATTATTATGAAGAAAAGTGGTTCCCATATACTATGCCAATAAGTGATATTTACGGGCTTAGAACAGCATTTGATAATATTAAGAAAGATACGGACATTTTGAAGAGACATAAAGAGGTAGCAGATAAAGTAAGAAATACACTTAAGAGTGAGGGTTTTACATTATATCAGGAAACAGGATTTTCTAATACGGTTACAGTATTCAATGTTCCGGAAGGTATGACAGCAGAATACATACTTAATGAAATGAAAGAAAAGTATGGAATTATGTTATCAGGTTCATTTGGTGAATTTGCAGGAAGGGTTATCAGAATAGGCCATATGGGTGAAAATGCCAGAATGGACAAGGTGGAAGAGGTGTTAGAGGCACTGCTTAAAATATGCAGGACTGAACTTCGGGCGTGACCATGTATTCAGAGTTGTATGTCATAAAAAGGCAGTGCAGAAATAAGAAAAAATGTTTTGTTGTGAGAAAAATAAATCAATGATATAATGACTTTAAATGATTATTATATTTGCCGCAAGGCATAATAATTTTGGAGGATGTGTATGGAACCGCAGAAGTTGATTGATTTATTAAAAGGACACAAGACATATTTACAGACACATAATTTCCCGGACCCGGATGCAATAGCCAGTGCTTATGGAATGCAGCAGTTTCTTAAGAAACACGGAGTAGAAACCGAGTTATGTTACTGTGGAGCAATTGAAAAACTCTCTACAAGAAAAATGCTTACTGAATTTGGTATTGAGATAAAACCATATGAAAAAATAGAAGATATGCAGGAAAGTGATTATATTGTTACTATAGACGGACAAAAATACAATGCCAATTTTATGGATTTACCCGGAGATGAAGTTGCATGTATAGACCATCATCCCGTGTTCGTGGAATGTAAATACAGATACAGTGACATAAGAATTACAGGTTCATGTTCTAGTATTGTGACAGATTATTTTGTATCAACTGAAACAGAAATGGATGAGGATACTGCCTCAGCACTTATGTATGGTCTTAGAATGGATACGGCATCGCTTACAAGAGGTGTAACGGACTTAGATATAGAGATGTTCGGATGCCTGTATAAACGTGCAGATAATGATAAAATTGCAAAATTATATATAAATGCAATGGAAATGTCTGATTTGAAAGTATATGGAGCAGCCATTGAGAGCGTTAAGGTTATAAAACGTATTGGATTTGTACATATTCCATTTGATTGTAATGATGGACTTATTGCAATGATTTCAGATTTCATACTTTCATTAAATGAGGTGGATTCATGTGTGGTATATGCGGACAGAAACGGTGGATATAAACTATCAGTCAGAAGTATTGATGAGGATATCCATTCAGGGAAACTTACTGCAGATGCACTTAAGGGAATAGGTGACGGCGGTGGTCATGCAGCTATGGCAGGCGGAATAATTTTTAAAGACATTCCTCAGGATATAAAGGATAATATTGAAAGAGAAATACAGGAACGCTTTATAACAGTGATGGAGAAGGGTTGTAGGGAAGTGAGAGTGTAAGCAATACAAGATTCATTCTCCCCTGCAATTTGATGAATATAAACATAATTTATACTATTTGACCCCAACTCATAATATGAGTTTCCCGACAAATGGCATGAGACCATTGATTTTTACGCACTTCGTGTTCCCAAAATCAATGAAACATTCGAAATCA
>CAZQRO010000023.1:0-25616 GCA_964595785.1 uncultured Eubacterium sp. | reverse complement strand
GGTGAAGAATATGTGGTATTTCTAAATTCTATAATTACACCGGTTGGTGCGACAGTCCACACTTTAAGAATACAGCTTATTTACATAAGCGGAATAATGATTTTATTATCATTATTAATTGCATTCTTTATATCAAGACGTGTTTCTAAATCCATAATCAGAATTAATGCATCCGCAAAAGAGTTAGCAAAAGGTAATTTTAATATAGAATTTAACGGAAAGGATTATAAAGAAATCACAGAATTGTCAGATACACTTAATCATACTGCAAAAGAACTGTCGAAAACAGATGTCCTTCAAAAAGAATTACTTGCTAATGTTTCACATGACCTTAGAACACCGCTTACAATGATAACAGCATATTCAGAAGTAATGAGAGATTTGCCGGGAGAGAATACACCGGAAAATGTTCAGGTGATTATAGATGAGACTAAACGTCTTACATATCTGGTAAATGATTTATTAGATATGTCAAAGATACAGGCAGGTGTAACAAGTCTTGAAACGAAAGAATATGATTTGACGGAAAGTATTAATGCTGCAATTGAACGTCATTCAAAATTACTTGAACCATACGGATATAAAGTTAATTTTAACTATGATTGTCATGTATTGGTGGAAGCCGATGAATTTAAAATCTATCAGGTAATATACAATCTTATCGGAAATGCAGTAAATTATACCGGAGAAGATAAGAGAGTGACAATTAAACAAATCGTCAGCAACGGAAAAGTAAGGATAGAAGTTATTGATTCAGGTGAAGGAATTCCAAAGGATAAATTAGAAAATGTCTGGGACAGATATTACAAGGTAGATAAAAATCATAAACGGGCAATTATGGGCAGCGGCTTAGGACTGTCAATAGTGCAGAATATATTAAAACTTCACAATGCAGATTATGGTGTCTACAGTATTGTGGGTGAAGGCAGCGTATTTTGGTTTGAGTTACCAATTACAATGGAAACTAATGGAGGTTTGAATGGCTATTGAAGTATTTAACAGAATTGAAAAAAAATATTTGATAACTGAGGACACATATAATAAATTTTATGCTGAAATAGAATCTTATATGGAGGTGGATGAATTCTGCCGGAATGGAAATTTCTATTCAATCAATAATATTTATTTTGACACGGATTCTGATGAACTGATAAGAACATCCATTGATAAGCCGGTTTATAAAGAGAAATTGAGACTTAGAAGTTATGGTATTCCTAAAATGGATGATATGGTATTTTTAGAAATTAAGAAAAAGTATTGTGGAATTGTAAATAAGAGAAGAACATTATTAACTCTTGCCCAGGCATATGATTTTCTGTTTGACGGAACCATTCCATCAGAAGGTGATTATCTGAATATTCAGGTAATAAAAGAATTAGAATTCTTTATGAGATTTTATAAGCCAAAGGCAAAATTATTTCTGGCATATGACAGAATGGCAATGTTTGGCAGGGAAGATAATGACTTAAGAATCACATTTGACAGGAACATCAGGACAAGAAGGGATAACTTAAGATTAGAGTTAAGTGACGAAGGAGAACAACTTTTAGATAAAGGAATAGTGCTGCTAGAAATAAAGACGCCTACCAGTTTTCCACTGTGGCTTACAGGCATATTGACAGAACTTGAAATGAAAGGAGTATCTTTTTCAAAGTATGGTGCTGAATACAGGCATTTTCTGGTGAAAGAAAATATTATTTAGCAGGAATGCAGTAGTAAAGTTGAAAATGTAAAGAGGAAAATATCATATTGAGAATGGAGAAAATTATATGTTAAAAACTATTTTAGACACAACATCAACTGAGGGATTAAGTACAAAAGAAGCTTTGATTTGCATTGGAGCTGCACTTGTTTTAGGCTTGGTAATAAGCCTGATATACATTTTTAGTGACAGAAAGAAAAGAATATCCACTAATTTTGCAATCACTTTAGTAATATTGCCGGCAATTGTAGCCATAGTAATTATGCTTGTGGGAAGTAATGTAGCAAGAGCATTTTCAATGGCAGGAGCATTTGCATTAGTAAGATTTCGTAGTGTTCCGGGAGACTCAAAAGATATTACGAGTGTGTTCTTTTCAATGGCAGTGGGACTTGCCGCTGGTCTTGGATACATAAGTTTTGCAGCAATATTTACTGCAATAGTTGGGATTGTATATCTGTTATTAATGATTACAGGTTATGGAGTTGTTAAAAATATGCAGAAGACGCTTCGTATTACAATTCCGGAAAACTTAAATTTCAATGGTACGTTTGATGAAATATTTAATGAATACACTACAGAGGCTACACTTGACAGAGTTAAAACCACTAATCTGGGTTCAATGTATGAACTTTCATATCTGATTAATCTGAAAAAAGATGCTGACCAGAAAAAGTTTATTGATGATTTGAGATGTAGAAATGGAAATTTAAATATTGTTTTGTGCAATGCGGAAACAAGAGAACTTTTGTAAAAAATTAATTTATTGCCTAGTTTATATAAAAATGTTATAATTGTGCAGATGTGAAACTGTGAAATTATAACATTTTTTATTGTGGAGAAAAGGAAAAATGAAAAAGGGAAAGATGGTGTTAAATATTGTGAAAATCCGGGAGTGTGTTTTGAAACACAATTCTATCCGGATGCAATTAATATAAAAGAATTTCCAAGTCCCGTAGTTAAAGCAGGATATGTTATGAAAACACAGACAAAATTTGAATATGATTTTATGGAAGATTTATAAAAACGGTCTGACATGGAGGTAAGGGTGAAAGATTTCTCTGATGAGTAAATCTTTCACCCGCCAAGTTTGCGACGGAGTGCAAACTTGTATATGACAGAGCAGAATTTGAGATTCTGCTCGTCAGCCCTCGCAAAAAAATACTCCGGCATGAGGTAAAGTGTGAAAGATAATTATAATTTTTTTGCAATGATATCAAGAATGAAATATATAAACAGATGGGGTCTTATGCGGAATACCATATCTGAAAATATAGCCGAACACAGTTTAGAAGTAGGAATGATTGCTCATGCCCTTGCTGTTATTAACAATGTCTATTTTAATGGTGATATTAACCCTGATGAAGTGGCAGTTGCAGCAATGTATCATGATGTATCGGAGATTATAACCGGTGATTTACCTACTCCGGTTAAATATTTTGCACCAGAGATAAAGGAAGCATATAAAGTGGTTGAAGATACGGCAATTAGTAAATTGGTTTCATCTTTGCCGGAAGAAATGAAACCGGTATATGAAAAGGTATTAAGCGAAGAAATGAGAAGTAAAGAATGTCATATGTTAGTAAAAGCCGCAGATAAAATTTCAGCACTTATAAAATGTGTGGAAGAAAAAAGAATGGGCAATTCAGATTTTATTCAGGCTGAAAAAGCTACAATTGAAGCAATTAGAAATATGAAATGTAGAGAAGCAGATTACTTTTTAGATAAATTTTTAGAGTCATACAGCCTTACAATAGACGAGCAGGCATAGTTTTTAATATTGAGTAGCTGCCTTAAACAGTTACAATAAGGAGCATGAGGTGAAAGATGGCAAAATCAGTATATATTGCAGAGAAACCCAGTGTTGCAAGGGAATTTGCGAAAGCATTGAAGATTACAGGAAGAAATAATGATGGATACATAGAAAATGAATCAGGTATTGTTACCTGGTGTGTTGGACATTTAGTTACAATGAGTTATCCGGAAGTTTATGATTCGGCACTGAAGAAGTGGAGTATACAGACACTTCCTTTTCTGCCAAAGGATTGGAAATATGAAGTAATAGATGGAGTAAAGAAACAGTTTAATACTGTAAAGGGTCTTTTAAACAGAGAAGATGTGGATACCATTTATGTATGTACTGACTCAGGAAGAGAAGGGGAATACATATATCGTCTGGTGGCTCAGATGGCGGGAGTACATGATAAGAATGAGAAGAGAGTATGGATTGACTCCCAGACTGAAGAAGAGATTATTAAAGGTATTAAAACTGCGAAGGACATATCTGAATATGATAATCTGTCTTCTGCCGCATATCTGAGAGCAAAAGAAGATTATCTTATGGGTATTAATTTTTCCCGTGTACTTACACTTAAATACGGTAACAGTATATCAAATTATTTAAGAACAGACAGGTCAGTGTTATCTGTAGGACGTGTGATGACTTGTGTACTTGGAATGATTGTAAGAAGAGAAAGAGAAATACGTGCATTTGTAGAGATACCATTTTATCGTGTGAATGCTGGTATTAAATGTTCAGATAATTTCAATTTTGACAGTGAGTGGCGGGTAAATAGTAAGTCTAAATATTTTCAGTCACCATATTTATATAAAGAGAATGGATTCAAAGAAGAAAAGTGGGCTAAAGAATTAATAGGTCTGTTAGAAACTACAGGTAAAGAAACTACGGTTGAAAGTGTGGAAAAAAAGACTGAGAAAAAAAATCCGCCATTGCTGTTTAATCTGGCAGAATTACAAAACGAATGCTCGAAGCTGTTTAAAATCAGTCCTGATGAGACACTTAAGGTAGTACAGGAATTGTATGAAAAAAAATGTGTTACTTATCCGAGAACAGATGCCCGTGTGCTGTCAACAGCCGTATCTAAGGAAATAGATAAAAACATCAGAGGATTATGCGGATATGTACAGGTATCAGAATATGCAAAAGAAGTATTAGGCGGTACAGCATACAGAGAAATTGCAAAGACGAGATATGTGGATGACAAGCAGATTACGGATCATTATGCCATCATACCGACAGGTCAGGGAATAAGTGCACTTAATGGAATGAATCCTTTATATGCCAAGGTATATGAAGTTATTGCCAGAAGATTTTTAAGTATATTTTATCCGCCGGCGCAGTATCAGAAAGTAGGAATTAAAACATCAATGCCGATTAGAGAAGGTGAAGATGCATTTGTGGAAAACTTTTTCTCTAATTTTAAGATTTTAACTGATGAAGGTTATCTCAAACTTATGAAATATTCTTTTGCAAAGAAGAAAGAAGACAGTGAGTCAGATACTTCAAAAGAGGGAGAACAGACTCTTGATATTAATACTATTGAATTATTGAAAAAGGTTAGAAAAGGTGATACACTCGTCTGCAATGAATTATCAATTAAAGAGGGTAAGACATCGCCGCCAAAGAGATATAATTCAGGTTCGCTTATTCTTGCAATGGAAAGTGCAGGTCAATTAATAGAAGATGAGGAACTGAGAGCCCAGATTAAAGGAAGTGGTATTGGAACAAGTGCCACTAGGGCAGAGATACTTAAAAAACTGGTGAATATCAAATACATTGCATTAAATAAAAAAACTCAGATAATTACACCGACGCAGATGGGGGAAATGGTATATGAGGTGGTGAATTCTTCCATAAGTCATCTGCTTAATCCGGAACTTACCGCGAGCTGGGAAAAAGGTCTTACATATGTGGCAGAGGGAAAGATTACATCCGGAGAATATATGGATAAGTTAGAAGGATTTGTGAGCAGACGAACCATGGGTGTGGTTAATTCAAACAGACAATATGAATTAAGAAATAAATTTGATGAAGTGTCTGTATTTTATAAAAAGAAATAGTAAAAATATAAAAAAGTTATTAAAGAATAAATTATAGAAAGTGTAGAAAAATGTTAGAGATAAAAGAATTATTAGATTTAAACGAGACAATAACAAAAGAATTTTTTGAAGGATTAACATATCCATGGGAAGTATTTAAGAATTTAGAGAATAAGATAATTGAACTTGGAAATGCATTACCTGAAGATATATATGAAAAAAGAGGAGAAAATATATGGATAGCTAAAAGTGCGAAAGTAGCACCTACTGCATCTTTAAATGGTCCTCTTATAATTGATGAAGGTGCAGAAATCAGACATTGTGCATTTATCAGAGGATGTGCCGTGGTGGGAAAAGGCAGTGTAGTCGGAAATTCAACTGAATTAAAGAGTACAATATTATTTAACTGTGTGCAGACACCTCATTATAATTATGTTGGTAATTCAATTCTTTCATATAAATCTCATATGGGTGCAGGCTCAATAACTTCCAATTTGAAATCAGATAAATCCATGGTTTCAATTAAAACACCGGAGGGCTATGTGGAAACAGGACTTAAGAAGTTAGGAGCTATTCTTGGAAGTAATGTTGAGATTGGATGTAATACGGTTATGAATCCGGGAACCGTAATAGGCTCAAATACAAATGTTTATCCACTGTCAATGGTAAGAGGATATGTTCCGTCAAATTCTATTTATAAAAACAAAAATGAAATAGCAGAGAAAAATTAATAAATAATTAAGAAAATTCATAGTTATTTTATATAGATTTGTATTGACAACTTTATGAAAAAATGAGATAATCTCTAGGATTTCGAATTTTTTAACACGTTTTCCAAAAGTGGATTTTTCTGTTGCGTACTGGTATGTATGCAGGAAAAGTCCATTAATAATATATTATTTTAAGGAGGATACACATAATGTCAACAAAGGCTTATTATGCAAGAACAGAAATTGGTCCTAACAAAGTAGGTTTTCCTAAAGTAGGTACACCTGTAACAAACACACGTGCTATCATTGAAGCACCTTTCTATGGTAACAACGTAATTAAGATTAACACTCTTAAAGAAGCTTATGAATTAGCAAAGAACTCACCTGGAACTATCGTAACAGATATGCCGGTATACAGAGGCGAAGAGTTTGGTCTTGAACCGGATGCAAAAGTTTTATTATTTAATGATGGTTCAATCACAGGACGTTATGCAGCAGCAAGAAGAATCACAGGTAAAGAAGGCACAAATTGTGCTAAACTTGACAAGATTCTTATGGATGCAGTTTATGACACTCGTTGGAAGACAATGTATCATGCAGAAGTATTTATTGGTCTTGATACAGAATTTATGGCAAAGGCTCATCTTCTTATTCCGGAAGGAGAAGAGAATATTTTATATAACTGGATGTTAAACTTCCAGTACATGTCTGATGAATATGTTAAGATGTATAAGAAATCACAGCCAATTGGTAATGGCAGTGAACCAGATATCTACATTTTCTCTGACCCACAATGGGTAGGTTCAGACCAGACAGATGTTTGCGATGGAAAATGTTTATGCTACTTCAACACAGATACAAACTGTGCAGCTATCTTAGGTATGAGATATTTTGGTGAACATAAAAAAGGTACTCTTACACTTGGATGGGCATTAGCTAACAGAAATGGTTATGCTTCATGCCACGGTGGACAGAAAGAATACACATTAGAAGACGGTTCTAAATTCGTTGCGGCTGTATTTGGTCTTTCCGGTTCAGGTAAATCAACAATTACACATGCTAAACATAATGGCAAATATCCAGCAATCAAAGTTCTTCATGATGATGCATTTATTATCAACGCTGATACATGTTCATCAATTGCTATGGAACCAACGTATTTTGATAAAACATCGGATTACCCGACAGCATGCGAAGATAACAAGTATTTATTAACAGCTCAGAACTGTTCTGCTACATTAGATGAGGACGGAAAAGTTGTTCTTGTTACAGAAGATGTTAGAAATGGTAACGGACGTGCAATTAAATCTAAGTTATGGTCACCAAACCGTGTAGATAAGATTGATGCTCCTGTTAATGCTATATTCTGGATTATGAAAGATCCTACAATTCCACCAATCGTAAGATTAAAAGGTGCTTCACTTGCTTCAGCTATGGGTGCTACACTTGCTACAAAGAGATCAACAGCTGAGAGACTTGCTCCTGGTGTAGATCCTAACGCATTAGTAGTTGAACCATATGCTAATCCATTCAGAACATATCCATTAGTTAATGACTATGAGAAATTCAAGAAGTTAGTTGCTGAGAAGAATGTAGATTGCTTTATCATTAATACAGGTGATTTCATGGGCAAGAAAGTTCAGCCTAAAGATACATTAGGTGTTATTGAAGCAGTAGTTGACAAGAAAGCTGACTTTAAGCAGTGGGGACCATTTGAAGATATCGAAATCTTTGAGTGGGAAGGATTCGTTCCAGACCTTAACGATACAGAATATGTTAATACATTAAAGGCTCGTATGATGGATAGACTTAATTATGTTAAGAATCTTGAAACAGTTGAAGGCGGATTTAATAAACTTCCTGAAGATGCTTTAGCAGCAATCCAGAAAGTTGTTGACGAACTTAAATAATTAAAAAACATTTACCATATTTACAGGTAATAAAGTGAGAATGCTTCATAATCGGTTGCAGTAAATCGGTTATGAAGCATTTTTTTCTTGTGAGATTTATGGAATTGTGATATTATTAAGAAGTTATGCGAAAAAACATATAATTGTTCAGAGGCAAAGAGATTTAAGAAAATATCATTGATGGACTTTTTATATTCAAGGAGGAAACATTGTGGCTGATTTAAGTACAGAGATTAAGAAGAGGAGAACGTTTGCTATTATTTCACATCCGGATGCAGGTAAGACTACTTTAACAGAAAAATTTCTGTTATATGGAAAAGCCATCAATCTTGCAGGTTCAGTTAAGGGAAAGAAGACGGCAAAACATGCTGTATCAGACTGGATGGAAATAGAGAAAGAAAGAGGTATTTCCGTAACTTCTTCCGTAATGCAGTTTAATTATGGTGGTTATTGCATAAATATCCTTGATACGCCCGGACATCAGGACTTCTCAGAGGATACTTACAGAACACTTATGGCGGCAGATTCTGCAGTAATGGTTATTGATGCATCAAAAGGTGTTGAAAAACAGACTATCAAATTATTCAAAGTATGTGTAATGCGCCATATTCCGATATTTACTTTTATTAATAAAATGGACAGGGAAGCCAATGACCCTTTTGACTTATTAGATGAAATTGAACATGTTCTTGGTATACGCACATGTCCGATTAACTGGCCAATTGGTTCAGGTAAATCTTTTAAAGGTGTGTATGAGAGACAGGAAAATGTAGTCACGACATTTAAGGCGGCCATGAATGGGCAGAAAGAGGTTGAGACTAGCAGAATAGAATGGAGTGAAGATAATAATGCAGAGTTGGTTTCGCATATGGGAAATGACTTATATGATAAACTAACGGAAGATTTGGAATTATTAGATGGAGCAAGTGCTGAATTTGATTTAAGTGAGGTTCAGGCGGGAGATTTAACACCGGTATTTTTCGGCTCGGCATTAACTAACTTTGGTGTAGAGAATTTCTTGCAGCATTTCCTTAAAATGACAACATCTCCACTTCCAAGGCAGGCTGATATTGGTGAGATAGACCCATTCAGACAGGATTTTTCAGCATTTGTATTCAAGATTCAGGCAAATATGAATAAAGCTCATAGAGACAGAATTGCATTTATGAGAATTACTTCAGGAAAATTCGAAGCTGGAATGGAAGTTAATCATATACAGGGTGGAAGAAAAGTTAAATTATCCCAGCCACAGCAGATGATGGCGCAGGAGAGACATATTGTAGAAGAAGCATATGCCGGTGATATAATAGGTGTATTTGATCCGGGAATTTTCTCTATAGGTGATACAATATGCACTTCTAATGAAAAGTTTGAATTTGAAGGGATACCGACATTTGCACCGGAACATTTTGCAAGAGTAAGACAGATGGATACCATGAAGAGAAAGCAATTTGTGAAAGGAATTAACCAGATTGCGCAGGAAGGTGCCATACAGATATTCCAGGAATTTAATACGGGAATGGAAGAGATTATTGTAGGTGTGGTAGGTGTATTACAGTTTGATGTATTAAAATACAGATTAGAAAATGAATATAATGTGGAAATTAAGTTAGAACAGCTGCCATATGAACATATCAGATGGGTAGTTAATAAAGATATTAATCTGAATGATATTTCAGGAACTTCTGATATGAAGAAGATTAGAGATTTAAAAGATAATCCATTATTGCTGTTTGCAAATTCATGGAGTCCTAATATGGTACTTGACAGAAATCCTGAATTAGAACTTTCTGAATTTGGTAAGAATTAAATAAAAAAATATATAAAAATAAGAATTTTTTATTGAAAATATTCATAAAATAAAGTATACTAAATTTAACGATTTAGTAAGTATATATTTCCTGAAATGTTCGATAACTTCTGTTTTTTTGAACCTACATTTTTGAACAGGGACTCCTATATCTTTAGCCATATGTGAAGCCTCCATTGAGTGGACCACAGAAAGGCTAAATGCGGAAACCCACCTAGCTTTGCTAGGAATCAAAACTACGGAAGCCGGCATTTTGGGGTATATATGATTTTAGAGCAGCACTTTCGGGTGCTGCTTTTTGTTTGTATCAAGGTTACAAATAAACTACCTGCTATGCCGATGTGACTGCAAAACAGACTTTTGTTCTAAATAAATTATGACAGGCATAGATTTAATAAGCAATAAAAAACACGTGTTTTTAGAGAGGAATGATCATATTAATGTTAAATAACAAAAAGAGAATAATTTTGGCAGGAATTTGCATTATGTGGATTGCATTCGTTTGTGTTTATATTTATTTTGCCAGACAGGATAAAGAACCTGCAGTGAAGGAATATGTAATTATAGAAGAATGTATTGATTCAGTTAATGCTATGTATGGTGAGGACATTATTGACCGAAATGCATTTTCAAATGGTGAAAGTTATGCTAAATCAGAAGATGTTCTGAAGATTATTGATAAACTGGGATTTGATGAGGGTTTTGGAACGGGAATAGGACTTAAAATAGGAAAATCAAAGAAAATCAGCAGGGAGAAATGGCAGGATGTTTTAGTAATGATTAGCAGTGCTAATGGAATGGGTGATATATGCAAGGAAAAAGAGATAAATGCATATTATATTGATGAAGATGCAAAGGAAGTTATAAGTGATAATGGAAGATATTCTTATGGAATGACTACGAAAAATCTTATGGATAAGCGTATAGCTGCATTTGTAAGAGATAACAATATTATTTTTGTGAAAGATATTAATGATGAGGCGGGGTTTGAAAATGTATTAATAAAGAGTAATGAAGATGATAAAGTAGTATTAAGCCTTAATGGAATAGAACGAAGTATTCAGGTTAAAGGTTTAAAAGAAACACTGAGTGGAATAATGTGTGATATTAAGATAAAAGGCGGGAAAGTAAAAGAACTGAATTTAAAGCGTGACAGTATTAGTGGAAAAGTTCAGGCAATAAATGAAACACAGATTGAAGTAGAAGGGTTTGGAAATATAGAATTATCGGAAAAATTCAGAATATTTTGTACATATGATGCGTATTCAGAGAAAAATATTGACAGCATTCAGGTGGGTGAAGAACATTTAAGGTTTATTGTTGCGGATAAAAAAGTCTGTGGAATATTTATTGATGAAACCCCGAGTGCAGATAATATAAGGGTATTAATAAAGACTTCAGGATATAAGGATATTTTGCATGACTCAGTTACGGTTAGCAGTAAAAGCCCGTTTTATGTGGTGTATTATGAACAAAATGAAAAGGGGGATTTAAGTGAAAAAAGAGATTTATATAATGCTGGAGACTCCCTTACGTTTAACAATGATAATGGAATATTAAAAAGAGGAAGAATAAGGATTGTGGCACAGGATGAAAATGGTAAAATCATGATTAATTCTGTCAGCAGAAATGGCAGTAATCCTGAATATCGTGGAAATATAGAACTTGCATTGAATGAAGGCAGGATAGTTGTCATTAATGAATTGTCTTTAGAACAATATCTGTATGCAGTGGTTCCGAGTGAAATGCCATCATCATACGGAGTAGAAGCACTTAAAGTTCAGGCAGTATGTGCAAGGAGTTATGCAGTAAGCCATATGAATAATGGAAAACTAAGCAGTTATGGAGCACAGGTGGATGACAGCACGGATTATCAGGTATATAATTCCACACCTGAAAATGAAAATTCTATATCAGCAGTTAAAGCAACATATGGTCAGGTGTTAAAATGCGGTGATGAAATTGCCAATACATATTTCTTTGCAACTTCATGTGGAACTACTACTGATTCAACCGTGTGGGGCGGAGCTGAACTTCCGTATATCAAAGGCAGAATATTATGTAAAGAAGAGGATAATACAGATTTATCCGACAATGATAATTTCAATAAATTTATTAAAGCTGATTATAGTACATTTGACAGTGGTAATCCGTGGTACAGATGGAATATCAGTATGACGGAAAAAGAGTTGTCAGACAGTATTAATGGAAATATTGAGAGAATTTATTCAATGTATCCTGATTATGTTCTTACAAATACCAGTGAAGGATATGTAAGTGAGAAAATAAGTACAGTTGGAAATGTTACAGATATGTATGTAGAAAAAAGGGGTGTAGGAGGAACGATTGAGGAACTGGTAATAAAGGGAACGAAGGCAGACGTCAAAATAATAAAACAGTCAGCCATAAGGAACCTGATTAACCCTAATGGTGTGGCAATTAATAAAAATGATGGCAACAGTGTAGATTCCTTCAACGCACTTCCGAGTGCATTCTTTACCGTAGAAAAAAATGGAGGCAGTTTTATAATATATGGTGGTGGATATGGCCATGGAGCAGGAATGAGCCAGACAGCAGTTAAAGGAATGATTGAAGCAGGCATGAATTATGAAGAAATACTTAAATTCTTTTATACAGACGTGGAAACAAATTTTGTGTATGAATAAAAAGTGATTGACAGTTTTATTATTAATCGTTTATAATGCCACTAGTGTGTAAATTGAATTTGCACGAATCCTCGAATATCATTTTTGATGATAGGAAAAGCAGGCATATAGTCTTGCAGGAATTATTTTGAACAAGGGTAGCTTAAAGCTGCCGTATTGATTGAGTTAAGAGCTCAAATTTTATAAGTTGATGCCAGTGATGGCATTGAGTTGGTGACTTAATAACCAATTGGATAGAACGCTGCACTATGTGCACATCACACTTGTGAAAAATCAATAAGAGTAGTAAAAGTAATTTCTTGCTATATAGACTCTAGATGCTATATTGAATAAATAAATATGAATTAACTTTCAAAAATAAATAAAACAATTAGTAAACATTAATCAAGTGTTATGTACAATTTTGTGCAGGCACTTGATTTTTTTTACAGAATCTAAAAGGTAAAGAGGATTAATGAAATGAATGATAAATTAAAATTATATGGTTTTAATAATTTAACCAAGTCACTCAGTTTTAATATTTATGATGTGTGTTATGCAAAGTCTGAGAGAGAACAGAAGGATTATATTTCATATATTGATGAACAGTATAATTCAGACAGACTTGTAAAAATATTGTGTAACATAACAGAGATGATAGGTGCACATGTATTAAATGTATCAAAGCAGGATTATGAGCCTCAGGGAGCAAGTGTTACCATACTTTTAGCAGAAGAACAGATGTTAGGCGCCAGAAGCAGTGATATGAGGCGTGAAATAATAACAAAGGGAGATACAACAGTAGCACATTTAGATAAAAGTCATGTGACAGTTCATACATATCCTGAGTACCATCCTGAAACAAGTATTGCCACGTTCAGAGTGGACATAGATGTGGCAACATGTGGAGAAATAACACCTCTTTCTACATTGGATTATCTGATTGGCAGTTTTGATTCGGACATTATTACCATGGATTACCGCGTGAGAGGATTTACGAGAGATGTAAATGGAAGAAAATTATTTATGGATCATAAAATTACTTCCATACAGGATTACATAGATACAGATATACTTAGAAAATATGATGCTGTTGATGTTAATATGTATCAGTCAAATATATTTCATACCAAAATGCTTGTTAAAGAGATAGATTTACAAAATTATCTTTTTAAGACAGATGTATACGAATTACCGCCTAAAGAAAGGTTAGAGATAACTGGTAATTTACGGAGGGAAATGATAGAAATATTTAGCGGAAGCAACATTTTTTAAATAATAAAAAGTGCCGCGGATTGGAGACAAAATTGAAACCAGACCAGAATAAAATGCCGATTTATGAGGCACTTAATAAACTTAAGAGAGAAAGAATAGTTCCTTTTGATGTGCCGGGGCATAAACATGGAAAGGCCAATCCTGAACTTACAGAATTCTTAGGCGAAAAATGTATGTCGGTAGATGTGAATTCCATGAAACCACTAGATAACCTCTGTCATCCGGTTTCGGTTATTAAGGAAGCAGAAGAACTTGCAGCAGCAGCATTTGGTGCGGCACATGCATTCTTTATGGTAGGCGGAACGACATCAGCAGTGCAGACGATGATTTTTGCTACATGTAAAGAGGGCGATAAAATTATAATGCCTAGAAATGTTCACAGAAGTGCAATTAATGCATTGATACTAAGTGGTGCAATTCCCATATATGTTAATCCGGATTCTGATAAGAGATTGGGGATTGCTTTGGGAATGTCTGTAGATGAAGTAGAAAAGGCAATATTAGAAAATCCTGATGCAAAGGCAGTTATGATAAATAACCCAACGTATTATGGAATATGTTCAAATATTAAGAGGATAACAGAACTGGCACACAGTCATGGAATGAAAGTATTAGCAGATGAAGCTCATGGAACACATTTCTATTTTGATGATAATCTTCCGGTGTCTGCCATGGAGGCAGGGGCGGATATGGCATCTGTGAGTATGCATAAATCCGGTGGAAGTCTGACACAGAGTTCTATTCTTCTGGCAGGACCTGAAATAAATCATAATTATGTAAGACAGGTTATCAATCTTACCCAGACCACCAGTGGAAGTTATCTGTTTCTCTCGAGTCTTGATATGTCAAGAAAGAATCTTGCGCTCAATGGCAAAGAGATATTTAGAAGAGTAAGAAGTCTGGCAAAATATGCAAGGGAAGAGATTAATAATATAGGTGATTATTATGCGTATTGCAGAGAAATTATTAATGGTGATTCGATATATGATTTTGATGTTACAAAACTATCAGTCAATACATTTGACATAGGTTTAGCAGGAATTGAAGTGTATGATTTGCTTAGGGATGAGTATGATATCCAGATAGAGTTTGGTGATATTGGCAATATACTTGCATACATTTCCGTAGGAGACAGAGAAAGGGAGATAGAACGGTTAGTAAGTGCATTAGCCGAGATAAGGCGAAGATTTAAGAAAGAAAGAGCAGGAATGTTTGACCACGAATATATTAATCCGTCAGTGGAAATGTCACCAAAAGCAGCATTTTATGGAGACAAGGAATCATTACCGATTGGGGAAACGGTTGGAAGAATATGCAGCGAATTTGTAATGTGTTATCCTCCAGGAATACCGATTCTGGCACCGGGTGAAATGATAACGGAGGAAATATTAGCGTACATATCCTATGCAAAGGAAAAAGGCTGCTTTATGACAGGACCGGAGAGCATGGATATAAAGAGATTAAATGTAGTAAGAGAATAACTTTGGCAATTTATAATAAGCAAATATAGTAAAACTTTTAAAGGAGGAAATGTATGGAATTATGGTTTACGGAACAACATACACCGGATGTGAATTTTTCCATAAAGGTCAACAGACAGTTATTCAGCACACAGAGTGACTACCAGAGAATTGATGTATTTGATTCTAAGGAATTTGGAAGATTTCTCACATTAGATGGTTATATGATGTTAACGGAAAAGGATGAATTCATTTATCATGAAATGATAGTTCATGTGCCTATGGCAGTACACCCGAATGTGAAAAAAGTTCTTGTGATTGGAGCCGGTGATGGCGGAGTGATTAGAGAACTTTGCAGATATGACACAATTGAGAAGATTGATATGGTAGAGATAGATGAATTAGTAGTGGAGGTGTGCCGAAAATATCTGCCACTTACTTCATGCAGTTTAGACGATAAGAGAGTAAATATTACTTATCAGGACGGGCTTAAGTATGTGAGAACTTACGAAAATGAATATGATTTAATAATAGTGGATTCCACAGATCCGTTTGGACCGGGCGAGGGATTATTCACAAAGGAATTCTATGGTAATTGTTATAAGGCACTTAAAGAAGACGGAATTATTGTCAACCAGCATGAAAGTCCTTTTTATCATGAAGATGCACTTGCTATGCAAAGGGCACATAAGAGGATAGTGGAAAGTTTTAAGATAAGTAAGGTATATCAGGCACACATACCAACATATCCATCAGGACACTGGTTGTTTGGTTTCTCGTCTAAGAAATATCATCCGACCAAAGATTTTAACGGTGCAGGATGGGATATGTTAGGACTTCAGACAAAATATTATAATACAAGGCTTCACGTTGGAGCATTTGCATTGCCAAATTATGTAGAGGAGATGTTAAGAGATGTGGAGTAAAAATATAGAAACATTTATAGGCTGTGATAAAATATTTGAAGAAGCAGATATTGTGATATTCGGAGCGCCTTTCGATTCTACTACATCATACAGACCGGGAACGAGGTTTGCCAGTAAAGCTATAAGAAGTGAATCCTATGGATTAGAAACATATAGTCCGTATCAGGATAAAGATTTAGAAGATATTAAGGTGTTTGATGGAGGAGATATTGAGCTTCCATTTGGAAATCCACGAAAAGCATTGGATATGATTGGTGAAAAAGCAAAAGTAATTCTGGACGCCGGAAAACTTCCATGTATGATTGGTGGAGAACATTTAGTGACATTGGGAATGTTTGAAGAAGTACAGAAAAAATATCCTGATATAAGGGTGATACATTTCGATGCCCACACAGATTTACGCAATGAATATTTGGGCGAAACATTATCACATGCATCAGTTATAAGGAGAATATGGGATATTATAGGCGATGACAGGATATACCAGTTTGGAATCAGAAGTGGTGAAAGAGATGAATTCTATTGGGCGAAAGAACATACACAGCTTAATAAATTTAACTTTGATGGACTTGATGAGGCAATAAAAGACTGCGAAGGATATCCGGTGTATTTTACCATTGATTTAGATGTATTAGACCCTTCAATATTTCCGGGAACAGGAACACCGGAAGCAGGAGGAGTAAGTTTCTTACAGTTATTAAGTGCCATAATAAAAGTATCTGAATTAAATATTGTGGGAATAGATGTTAATGAATTAGCACCGAATCTTGACCAGTCAGGTGTTTCAACGGCAGTGGCGTGTAAGGTCATAAGAGAGTTATTGCTTGCAGTTTAAAATATATCAGAAAAGAGGAAAAGAACATGGGAAAAGCATTGATTATCGGCTGTGGAGGAGTTGCAGGAGTTGCAATTCATAAATGCTGTCAAAACAGCGGGGCTTTTGAAGAAATAATGATAGCCAGCAGAACAAAAAGTAAATGTGATAAATTAAAAGAAGAGTTACAGGATAAGACAGAGACTATTATTCATACTGCAAAAGTGGACGCAGATAACGTGGAAGAGTTAACTGAACTTATCAATAAATTTAAACCGGATGTAGTTCTTAATCTGGCATTACCATATCAGGATTTAACGATAATGGATGCCTGCCTTGCCACTAAGACTAACTATGTGGATACTGCTAATTATGAGCCACTTGATACAGCCAAATTTGAATATAAATGGCAGTGGGCTTACAGGGAGAAGTTTAAGGAAGCAGGTATTACGGCATTATTAGGAAGCGGATTTGACCCCGGTGTTACAGGAGTATTCAGTGCATATGCATTAAAACATGAATTTGACGAAATTAACTATATAGACATATTAGACTGTAACGGCGGCGACCATGGCTATCCTTTTGCCACTAACTTTAATCCTGAGATTAATATCCGTGAAGTGTCTGCAAACGGAAGTTACTTAGAAAATGGCAAATGGGTAGAAACAAAACCTATGGAAATTAAACGTGAATATGATTTTAAGGGCGTAGGTATGAAAGATATGTATCTTTTGCATCATGAGGAATTAGAGTCTCTTGGAATTAATATTCCGGGAATAAAAAGAATAAGGTTCTTTATGACTTTCGGACAGAGTTATTTAACACATTTGAAATGTCTTGAAAATGTGGGAATGACATCGATTGAACCGATAGAATATGAAGGAAAACAGATTGTTCCGTTACAGTTTCTTAAGGCTGTATTACCTGACCCTGCAAGTCTTGGACCAAGAACTGTTGGTAAGACTAACATAGGCTGTATCTTCAGGGGTAAGAAAGATGGTAAGGACAAGACTTATTATCTGTACAATATCTGTGACCATCAGGAATGCTATAGAGAAGTCGGTTCACAGGCAATCAGTTATACTACCGGTGTTCCTGCCATGATAGGAGCCATGCTTGTAATGAACGGAACATGGAGTGGCTCAGGCGTATACAATATAGAGGAATTTGACCCTGACCCATTTATGGATGCGCTTAATAAATGGGGACTTCCTTGGGAAGAAGACCATAATCCTACGCTTGTGGATTAATGTTTTACTAATAAATTGATTGGAAATATTAATATGAAATATAATTATGACAATATACCTACACCATGTTTTGTGGTAGATGAAGAATTGCTGATAAAGAATTTAGAAATTCTTAAAAGGGTTATGGATAGAACAGGATGTCACATACTGCTTGCACAGAAATGTTTTTCAATGTTTTCCGTTTATCCACTAATTGGAAAATATCTGTCAGGAACAACTGCCAGCGGACTTTATGAAGCAAAATTAGGCAGGGAATATATGAACGGTGAAAACCATGTGTATTCAGCGGCTTACCGTGATGATGAAATAGATGAGATACTTTCAATATGCGACCATATTGTATTCAATTCATTTTCACAATGGGAGCATTTTAAAGAAAAATCATTGGCATCAGGCAGAGAATGCGGACTCAGGATTAATCCGGAATGTTCTACTCAGGAGGGTCATGCCATATATGACCCTTGTTCTAAATATTCCAGAATGGGAATTACCATTGATAATTTTGATAAAAGAAATTTAGAAGGCATATCAGGTTTACATTTTCATACACTTTGTGAGCAGAATTCAGATGATTTAGTTAAGACGCTTGAGGCTGTGGAAGAGAAATTTGGTGACATACTGTGCGGTATGAAATGGCTTAATTTTGGTGGTGGACATCATATTACCAGAGCTGATTATGATATTGAAACTTTGATTAAATGCATTAACCATATGAAAGAAAAATATGATTTGCAGATATATATAGAGCCTGGTGAAGCGGTGGCTCTAAATGCAGGATTTATGGTATCAACGGTACTCGATATAATTCATAATGAAATGAATATTGCCATAATGGACACCTCGGCTGCCTGTCATATGCCTGATGTTCTCGAAATGCCTTACAGACCTGAAATGGTAAATGAAGCCGAAAAAGACAGTGGAATATTATACCGTCTGGGAGGACTAACATGTCTGGCAGGAGACGTGATAGGCGATTATTATTTTAATAAACAACTTAAAGCAGGTGACAGAGTGAGATTCTGTGACATGGCAATATATTCAATGGTGAAAACAAATACGTTTAACGGAATGAGACTTCCGTCAATTGCTTATAAAAAAGGTAGTGAAATCAGTATGGTGCATGAATTTAGCTATGAAGATTTCAAAATGCGTTTGTCTTAGAAAAACTTTTAGAAAGTGATTGTCTTTAGTAAATCATATATAAGATGATATTGGCGTAAAATAGTATCAATTATGTTTATATTTATCAGATTGCACAAAAGAATGAATCATAGCATAGCAAGACGAATCTTTTGTGCAATCTGATAAATAATATGATAAGTATATATATCTGACTCTAGCATCATCCATATAATAATCAAAGAACAGATTATTTTTTAAAATGAAGCAGTATTTGTGCTGAATTCTTTAATGATTCTGCATGGCATTTTCGACAGACATATAACTCTGTCACTTATCGAAAGTGATTCATCTATATTAGAAGATACGAAAATGGCACTTTTATGCTCTAAATGTATCAGATTAATGATTTCATTTCTGATATGTGCTCTGGATTGACTATCAAATGAAGAAAAAGGTTCATCAAGTAGCAGCAGGTCAGGTTCCGAGGACAGCACTTTTATAAGAGATGCTTTTTTCTCAAAGCATTTGCAGGAATTGATGGAAGAACAACAACAGTTATTATTCTGATTTAATGTTAATTGCTTGTATATTTCCGGAGAATTGCAGTAATGTTTTGAAAAATTCCTGTAAATATTATGCCACCTGAACAAATCACCATTTTGAACCATATAGCCTATATGCGTATTATCGCAGGACATATATCCGGAGGTTGGTTCAAGCAGACCACATATTATTGATAAAATAGTGCTTTTGCCACATTTTTCAGGACCAATTAAAGATATAATTTCGCCGGAAGTATTTCGAAGGAGAGACTATCAATAATGGTAATACATTGTTTGGAAAATATATATGAAAATGACACATTATTTAGTTTTAATATTGGCCTCAAATATATAAACCTCCGCATTTTTTATAGATTATATTATGAATAAATATTTATAATGTGATTGATTAAAAACCTTTAATAAGGTATAATAAACAGATAAAAATAGGGTGACTGTTCAGGACATATCTTGAAATTATTTTGGGTTTTCAAAGAGTTGTACATTTGTCAAATAGATTTAAATTGTCACTTAATACATTGGAAAAAACATATGGGGGAAACTTTTTTGGAAGACAAAAAAACAAAGTTAGAGGAAATGCTAGAATGCATAAATACTAAGCATGTTTATATTCAGACACATAATTTTCCGGATCCGGATGCAATAGCAAGTGCATTTGGAATGCAGGTATTACTTAAAAAACGCGGAATAGACAGTACTATTTGTTATCATGGTAAGATTGATAAGTATAGCACTAAGAAGATGATAGAGACTCTTAAAATAGATATTAGGACGATTGGCGATTTAAGTGAGATGAATACAGAAGATGAGGTTATTCTTGTGGATTCACAGGCCGGTAATGCCAATCTAAAGAATACAACCGGCAATACAATAATTTGTATTGACCATCATCCGTCATTTGGAATAACCAACTATAGATTCTGCGATATCAGACCGAGGGTAGGAGCATGTGCATCTATGATTGCAGCATATTTTCTAAGCAATGATATTAAGATAGAAAGAGATGTAGCTACTGCACTTATGTTCGGAATTAAGGTTGATACGGCAAATTTATCAAGAGGTGTGTCAAATCTTGATCTGAATATGTTTTATTCATTATATAATCTGTGTGATATGGAATTAATTAATTCACTAGAGACTAGTACCCTGCAATTTGGTGATTTAACGGCATATGCCAATGCTATAAAGAGTATTAAAGTGTATGATAATATTAGTTTTGCCAATACCGGTAATCATTGTCCGGAACCGCTTATTGCATCTATTTCAGATTTTATGTTATTGATAGCCGGTGTAAATCTATGTGTGGTATACTCTATTAAGGTTGATGGAATTAAGATATCAGTGCGAAGCGATGCCTGCTCATTTGATGCGGGACAGTTAACTAATGATGCATTGTATGGAATAGGAAGTGGTGGTGGACATCCATCTATGGCAGGCGGATTTGTACCATTTACTGAATCACATGAGAAGGTTGATGAATTAATAGAACAGATAGAGAATAATTTTATCGATACGGTTATCAGATATGAGAAATATAATATGAAAATGGTAAAACAGTGAAATATAGAATTTGAGTTTCTGCAGAAAGAATGTATTCCAGGAAATTTGTGGTATTTCAAAGTAGGATAAACTTATGAGAGAGAGGTATAGTTATGAAAAAGAAAATTTTAATTTTGGCTATGTCAGCTATGATGTTATAAATTGTTGGATGTGGAGAATCTTCAACAGTTACTAATTCATCAGAAGAAAGTTCATTATAAGCACAAATTGATGAACTAAAAGAAGAAAATGAAAAATTAAAAACTGAAAATGAGGAACTAAAGAACAAACAATCAACTAATACGGATGAAACAAATATTGATAGTGCTGAAACGAGTGACAAGAATGAAAAGGATAGTAAATTTGGCAATATAGAAGTCAAAATTACAGATAAAATAAATCATGAAAAAGATACTAGTATTGGACGATATAGCCCTTTTGTTGAACTTGTATATTCGATTACTAACAATTCGGATAAAGAAATAAAAGGAATACAAGGTAAATTACATATCAATGATATGTTTGATGAAAATATTTTAAATATGCAATATGATTTTACAACAGAAAATATACCTGCTGGTGCCACAATAAATGTTACAGGTTATGGATTAGAAGTAAATGAATTTATAGATGAACATATGAAACTATATGGTTTAAGTTATGATAATATCAATTTTAAATATGAATTTTCAAAAGTGATTTTTACAGATGGAACGGTAATAGAATAATAATAATTTCTAATAGCATCTACATGAACAGATGCCCTTATTGTGTTATGAATGATTGCTTTTGTCGCTTTTTCTTGCTTTACTTTGTTGACAATAGCAGCACCACCACATAAAGTGATAGCAGCCGTAACACTAGCTATAACAGGGTGAGCAGACGCAATAGTCAATATACCTGTTGCCAATCCTTTTAATGCCGTACCTGCACCTTTTATCTTAGTTCCCATTGTGGTAAGAAGAGAAGCAGATTCTTTTCCGTTAGCAAGTGTTATACCTGCTTTTGCGGCAATTAAATCAGCTTCGGTTTGTGTTAATACTTTTGTTTGAACTAATTCCTTTAACTTAGCGGCTGTAACAATATGAGTAGCAGTAGCTTCGGCTGTTTCCGATGTGATTAATCCTGCGTTAATCAATAATGCTTCTGATTGGTCTTTGTTTCTTTTTTTGTTATCAATATTGCATTAAGTTCTGCTGTCGTTAATTTACCTGTTGCAGCTAATAATCCAGATTCAGACAACACAGCTTGTTGCCGTGCTACAGATAACCCTTTTGTAGAAAGAACCAACTTGCTTGCTTTAAACTAAGTCCTTTGATTGCCGTTGTATATCCAGTAATATTTGTCTCGTCTAATTTTAAAGAGTTTATTTAATTTATCGCTTTTCCGATAGAAGGTATTGAACTTACATCGTTTAAAATTGTTTTAAATATCAGACTATTTGCGATATAATGGTTTGGACATTATATAAATAAACGTGGTTGGACACGTTTCTAAGGAGTCTTTTATGAAAAAATGAATTATGAAATTTTCAGTAATATTATTAGCAAATATATTATTATGTGGCTGCTCAGCAACCAATAAAGACGAAAATATATGCGGTGTTGAGGAGTGTAATAATGAATGTGTTCATTATTTTTTAGCACATTCAACATATTATGGGGAATACTGTGACGAACATACTTGTAACGCAGAAGATTGTTATAGTAAAAAAGATATAGACAGTGATTTTTGTTCTTATCATATACTAATCCATCAAAAAGAGGAAGAAGAACGTATAAAATTATCAGAATCACAAATTGAACAAGTTAGGAAAATAGCCGAAGAATATTGTGATTTAATTATGGAAAAGCATTCAAATATTAAAAATATTTATATTTATAATGATGAACCAGAAACAGATTCTGTATATATTAAATTTAAATGCAATGTTTCGAGAGATGATTCCGATATAAATCCAGCAACAATATATTTAACCATAGACGATAATGGTCGTTTTAAAGCAGAAACACTAAAATACGACAAGTCTGACAAATAATCTTCAGACCATCAAGATTCGTTTCAATTGCTTTGAATATCATACTATTTTATGCTATACTAGTTTGGATAGTATATTTTGCCATAGTTGGATATGGCTTTATTGGAGGATGATAGTATGACAAAAAAGGAATATTTATATGAATTGTATCAAGCAAAACTTATTACAAGAGACGAAGTTTCTGAATCTGAAAAAGATTCTAATAATGTTTATAAAGTAACTATTCAAGGTAAAACAAGTACATTTACGAAGCATGTAAGATATAATAATGAAATAACAACTACAAAGAAAGTAATTAAAATTGTAATGTTTGGTATTTTTGGATATGAACACCAAAAGTTTGAGAAAATGTTATATACTTTGTCATTTAACCAATTATGCAAATAAGAAGCATTAATCAGATATAATGAGGATGAAATTCATTATACGATTTCAAAAATGTTTGAAGGTTATTACATAGAAGGATGTGTAATACCTAAAAATAACTATATTAATTTTGACAGATGTGAAATAGATACTTTAATTCTTCGTGGTCATGATTTGCTTGATAATATACGGCCTGAAACAGTATGGAAAGAAACCAAATCTGTAATGCAAAAAGTAGGAGATTTTTCTCTTGGAATATTATCACAAGTAGCGGGAGAAACAATGGCAGCATATACAACAGGAGAACTGGTCATTTTCCTTGTTGAAATGAAATCTTATACATTAGTAGTACAGAGGTAAGCACCTAGCATAGATGTTGGATGCTTATTTTTTTGTTGTGCTATTCTGTTTATTCTTGAAATTTTATCATTAACACGATGATAAAACCGCTATGATTCTTCAAACTTACGGTTCACAGTAACCCTTCTTTTTCTGTTATATTCATTTATAAATGTGCTATTAATATAACAGAAGAGCAGTAGAACTCTTTTTGGTTTATCACTGTCACGGGCAAGTTTTCCTTCTCGGCTTGGAGTACCTATTATGGATTTTACAACAAAATCGTTTATACTCTCTGAACACTTCCATATCTTATTATATTACTATAATAAAACTTAGGGTTTCCGTTGCTGATATTAGGTTTAGTTCTTAATTAAGGACTTACACTTATGTTATTCACCGTATGACAATTATGTGTTTTCTTGCCGTTTTTATCCGACATCTGTTTCCAGAGTGCATATTTTATCTTTCCCTTTCGGGCAATATAACGTAGCCACATAATACTATATATTCGATATATTATATTTCTTCCCAGCACTGGTATATAGCAAATACCAATTACGATTTATTTATAGAACATCGTGAGTTGACTAAATTCACACATCCATACCCTTTCAGGCATGGAGGGCATATTCAAAACAATTGACGATATTTGAATATGCAAATGTCAATATAATAATTGCGGCACTAGTAGTTCAAAAGAGTTATGGAATAATGATTAGTAAGCTTCCGATGGGAATCGAACCCACAACCCCTTCATTACGAGTGAAGTGCTCTACCTTTGAGCCACAGAAGCAGTTGGTGCATTTTGTCAGCACACTTCTTTTATTATATAAAAAAAATCTGCATTAATCAACAGAAAAATAAAAAAATGGTTGCAATTTTAAAAAACTGTGTTATAGTATACATACATCGCAAACAGTTGTACGTGACAGACGGACAAATGATAAATGCGGTAAATAAAAAGATTAAAAATATATATGAGGTGAAAATATGAGTCAGAAATTAAGAGTCGGAATTTTAGGTGCAACAGGTATGGTAGGACAGAGATTTATCTCTCTTCTTGAGAATCACCCATGGTTTGAAGTGGTTACATTGGCTGCAAGTGCCCGTTCAGCAGGTAAGACATATGAAGAGGCTGTTGGTGGACGTTGGAAGATGGATACGCCGATGCCGGAAGCAGTTAAGAAAATGGTTGTATTAAATGTAAATGAAGTTGAAAAAGTTGCTTCAACTGTTGATTTTGTATTCAGTGCAGTTGATATGACTAAAGATGAAATAAAAGCAATTGAAGAAGAGTATGCTAAGAC
>CAZQRO010000022.1:23859-25732 GCA_964595785.1 uncultured Eubacterium sp. | reverse complement strand
AATTATAAATGACTTGATTAATAATGTAAAGTTAACTATTTAGAATAATGCATTAGATAATGTTTAAATATTGGAGGGATTTATGGAATTAACAAAAATAAAAGGTGTGGGAGATAAAACTAGCGCTTTGCTTAATAAATTGGGAATATACAATTCTGATGGGTTATTGAGATATTATCCTAGAAATTACGATATTTATGAAAGACCGGTATTAACAGATGAAATAGATAATAAACTAATAGTTGCAATAGATGGTGTTGTTATGCGTAACTTAGATATGAAGCATGCTAAAAATCTTACTGTTCTCACAACAACCATAAAGGATACCAATAATAAAACAATTAAAATCAAATGGTTTAACATGCCTTTTTTAAGAAATACTGTTAAATACTCCATGCGGTTTATTTTTCGTGGAAGGATTACGAGAGTTAATGGAGTTCCTGTTATGGAACAACCAGAGATATTTACTTTAGGAAAATATGATGAAAAACTTAATTCTATGCAGCCACTATATTCTCTGACAAAGGGAATTACAAATAATCAGATTTCAAAAACTATTAGTACACTTTTATCAATGGAGTTAATGTCTGATTATCTGCCCGAAACTTATATAAAAAAATATGATGTGTGTGATTTATCATATGCAATTACTAATATACATTTTCCTAAAGATTTTGAGTGTCTGAAAATTGCAAGAAAAAGACTTGTTTTTGATGAGTTTTTTGCATTTATTTATAATATGAAGAAATTAAAAGAAAAAGAAATTCAGATTAAAAATCAGTATATAATCAACAATCATGAAATTTCTGATAAAGTTACAGATAACCTTTCTTTTAAACTTACAAATGCACAAAAAAGTGTAATTGAGGATATTCGAAAAGACATTGCAGGACCTGTTGTTATGCAGAGACTGATTCAGGGAGATGTCGGTTCAGGTAAAACAATTGTTGCATTTCTTACAATGCTTGACTTTGCAGCTGCGGGATTGCAGTCAGTCATAATGGCTCCGACAGAGGTATTAGCGGAACAGCATTATGCTAATATGCTTGAACTTATAGAAGAAAATAATCTTAAATTTAATGTGGTTTTATTGACAGGAATCCTTACACCGAAGCAAAAATCAGAAGCATATGATAAAATAGAATCAGGCAAAGTACAGATTGTCATAGGAACACATGCTGTATTTCAGGATAAAGTAATATATCAGAATCTTTCTCTTGTGATTATTGATGAGCAGCACAGATTTGGTGTTATGCAGCGTTCATATCTTATGTCAAAAGGTCTTAAACCACACGTAATTGTTATGAGTGCAACACCCATTCCAAGAACACTTGCCATAATTTTATACGGAGACATGGACATTTCAATAATAAATGAGCTGCCTGCAAACCGTCTTTCCATAAAGAATTGTGTTGTAACAAAAGATTACAGACCGAATGCATACAAATTTATTGAAAAAGAAGTTCATGATGGGAGACAGGCGTATGTCATCTGTCCTATGGTAGAGGAAAATGATACTTTAGAAGCAGAAAATGTTATTGATTATGCAAAGATGCTGTCAGAAACATTATCAGACGATATTGTTGTTGAATATCTGCATGGTAAAATGCGTCCTGATGCTAAAAATGAAATTTTAAGAAGATTTGAAAAAAATGAAATAAATGTATTAGTGTCTACGACCGTAATTGAAGTTGGTATAAATATTCCGAATGCTACTATAATGATGGTGGAAAATTCCGAAAGATTCGGATTATCAGGATTGCATCAGTTAAGAGGGCGTGTCGGAAGAGGCAGATATCAGTCATACTGTATTTTTGTAAGTGCTACGAAAGATAAAGAAAAACTTAAGAAATTAGAGATTTTAAATAAATCA
>CAZQRO010000022.1:0-23849 GCA_964595785.1 uncultured Eubacterium sp. | reverse complement strand
ATTTCTTTTAATATTTCTTAATTTTGAAATATAAATGATGGTTTTTATATTGCTGCTGAAGATTTAAAATTACGTGGACCCGGAGATTTCTTTGGTATACGCCAGAGTGGGGATATGGATTTTAACTTAGCTGACATTTATACAGATGCAAATGTTTTAAGAGAAGCAGGTGCTGCCGTAGAAGATTTCATTAATGACGGCTATGAATTTATTGACAAAAAAATTAATGATGATATAGTAATATATTGATTAGAAAAGTATTTATTATTTGGAATGAAAAAATGGAAAGGAAAATGATTATGAATATAGTTGTCTTATGTGCTGGTACAAGTACTGAAAGAGAAGTATCGATTGTAACAGGTAAAATGGTATGCAGTGCACTTAGAAATAAAGGACATAATGCCAGAGTCTTAGATGTCTTTTTTGGAACATATAAAAATGATAATATTAATAGGGATAATTTTTTTGAAACTGAATACGATTTAGAAAAGGAGATTAAACACATTTCCAATCTTAATTCCGAAGTAGAATCAATGAAAAAGTCCAGAAAAAATTTCTTTGGCAATGAAGTTATAGAAATATGTATGACATCGGATGTTACATTTATGGCACTTCATGGTGCAAATGGAGAAGATGGAAAAGTTCAGGCGGCACTTGATTTGTTTGGTGTTAAATATACGGGAACAGGATATTTAGGAAGTGCACTTGCTATGGATAAAGGTATGACTAAGCAGTTATTTATGTCAAATAATGTTCCTACACCAAAGGGAATCAAGATTACACATAATGAAACGGAAAACTATGTTAACATAATTAAAGAAATGGGAATTTCTTATCCATGTGTAGTAAAACCATGCTGCGGAGGATCAAGCATTGGCGTATCAATACCGAATAATGAAGAAGAATTTGCTAAAGCCATGAATGATGCTTTCAGATTTGAAGATAATGTTATTGTAGAAGAATACGTTAAGGGCAGGGAATTCTCGGTTGGTGTAATAGGCGACAAAGCATTGCCTGTTATTGAGATAATTCCATTAGAAGGATTCTATGACTATGAAAATAAATATCAGCCGGGTAAAACAAAAGATGAATGTCCGGCAAAAATCAGTTCTGAATTAACTGAAAAGATGCAGAGAGAAGCTGTAAATGCGAGCAGAGTGTTACAACTTGACAAATATAGCAGAATTGATTTTTTAAGTGATGAAAATGATAACATTTACTGTCTTGAAGCAAATACTTTACCGGGAATGACTCCTACAAGCTTATTACCACAAGAAGCTGCAGCAATTGGGATAGATTTTCCGGAATTATGTGAAAAATTAATTAATGAATCATTGAAATAAATGTAGGAGAGAAAATATTAATCATGAAAAACCTCACATTAGAAAACATAGCCGCCGCCTGTGATGGCAAATTGTTCTGTAATTCAGAAGAAATAAGAAAAAAAGAAGTTATTGAGATTGTTACGGATAACAGAAAAGTTACAAAGGATTCTTTGTTTATAGCAATAAAAGGTACAAGAGTGGATGGACATAGTTTCATTGCGAATGCTTATGAATCAGGAGCATTATGTATAATTACGGAAAAAGCACTAGAAACTGACAGACCATATATACTTGTTAAAGAATCCTTAACTGCAATCAAGCAGATTGCAAAATTCTATAGAGAAGGCTTAGATATCAAAGTTGTAGGAATTACGGGAAGTGTTGGTAAAACCAGTACAAAGGAAATGATTTATTCAGTGCTTTCTGAAAAATATAATGTTTTGAAGACAGAAGGTAATTTTAATAATGAACTTGGTCTTCCTCTTACAATATTCAGACTTAGGGAAGAACATCAGATAGCGGTGTTAGAAATGGGAATAAGCGATTTTAAAGAAATGACAAGACTTTCTGAAATTGCAAAATCTGATGTGGCAGTTATAACAAACATTGGTCTGTGTCATCTTGAAAACCTGAAAACAAGAGATGGAATACTTAAGGCAAAGACAGAAATGTTTGAAAATATTTCTGAGAATGCAAAGATTGTCTTAAATGGTGATGATGATAAATTGTCAACAATTACAGAATATAATGGAATTAAACCATATTTTTACAGTGTGAATAACAATAGTAGTATTTATGCGGACAATATAGAAAATGAAGGAATTAAAGGAATAAAATGTAATTTGCATTACGAGAAATCTGATTCTGATATAGAAGTTTTAATCAATATTCCCGGAAAACATATGGTATATAATGCCCTTGCTGCCTTATGTGTCGGTAAAATATTTGAATTAAGCGACAATGATATTAAACACGGTATTGAAAAATTAAAACCGGTATCAGGAAGAAATAATATTATGGAATTAAACGGAATTACGGTAATCGATGACTGTTATAATGCCAATCCGGTATCTATGCGTGCCAGTATTGATGTTTTAAACTGTGCAGTTACAAGAAAGGTTGCAATTCTTGGTAATATGTTTGAATTAGGTGAAAATGAAGTAGAACTTCATCGTGAAATAGGTAAATATATTGCAGAAACTGATATAGATGTAGTTGTTCTTGCAGGTAAATTAATGAATAATGCTTTTATGGAACTTAATAAAGAACATGTTAATAAAAAAATTTATTATTTTGATAAATTAGATGATTTATTAACAGAACTTGAGCGCATAATAGTTATAGATGATACTGTTTTAGTCAAGGCTTCACATGGAATGAATTTTGTAAAAATTATTGATTATTTCAAACAAAATGAAATACTTAAAGAAAATTAAATATTAGTGTTTTATGATTATATTCATCGTATTAAAAAAATATATATTTATGAATTCATTATCAGGCAGATTAGTTTCTAAAACTTACCAGTTTATTTATACAAGACCTCCATATAATATTACTGTAACATCAAAAAAGAGTAAATTATATGGGGGTTTATTATGAATAACACAAGTTCAAACAAAACATCAGTACCTGAAGCAAAAAGCGCTATGAACAAATTCAAAATGGAAGTAGCAAATGAAATTGGTGTTCCTTTGTCAGATGGTTATAACGGTAATCTTACTTCCGCTCAGAAAGGTTCAGTAGGTGGTTATATGGTTAAGAAAATGATCGAAGCTCAGGAAAAAGAAATGGCTTCAAGAAGTTAATTAATCTCATTAACTGAATTGGTGTTAAGGAGGCTGCCCTTCAAAAGGCAGCCTTCTCAGTGCTTTTTAATAATAATTTTTAAAATATCAACTACATAATCGTATAGATGTTCAGTATTTTTTTTAATATTATCAATTTCAAAATATTTATCACGGTCATTAAAATCTGATTTAAATACAGGAGTGAAAATTTCTGAATATTCCTTTATAAATATTCCATCTTTTTTAATATAGCAGTTTGCTTTAATGGCTTTTATTCGATGTTCTTTATCAACAAATTGTGCAACAGATTTATGAATTGCCATATCTTCATCAGGAAGATAAAAATAGTTCTTATAATCTGTATAAAAGAATTTCAGACATGTCTTATTAAGAGATACCTGTATTTTCATAATGTCATTTCCGGCACTGACATAGAATGAGTCATTTCTAGCAGAAAATTGCACTTTTAATCTGTTATTGAGATTACATTCTATTATTAAACAATCATCTGATAATTTATATCCGTTGACTAGAAAATCACCTTCAGCCATTTTTACATATGAAAAAATGTCACATATTTCAACTAACCCGCAAATATCGTCATAGTTATGAAGAAGCAGCAGATTAAGTAAATCTTTGGAATGGTTTTTAAGAAATTGATAATACACCTCAATAAGTCGTCCGCCATCATATTCATCAGTTCTGAATATCTTTAAAAACAATTCGATAGATTTCTGTTTAAGATTATCAAGTCCGAAGAAAAGTTTATACCTATGTATCTCCTTATAAATATCAAATGAAATAAAATTTTCAATATTAAATTCTAAGCCATATTTTTCAGCTTTGGCTTCTATAAAAGGTATATCAAAAGAATTGCCGTTATAATTAATCAGAACGTCATATTTTGCAGAAACCTCAATAAAGGATTCAATCATTTTCTTTTCAGACTTACCATTATCATCTAACCATTGAATGGCTTTATAAGAATTACCTTCTTTATACACTAATCCGATGAGATATATGTTATTCTTCATTCTGCTGAGTCCTGTAGTCTCTATATCAAAAAAACAGATATTTTTGTCTTCAAAATGTTTTTCAATATCATATAGAATTTTAATGTCTATAATATCTTCTCTGATTATCATTTCTATCTCCGTTTCTAAATTAGTTATTTATAGAATATCACAGTTTTTTTCATCAAACAACTTTTACAATAATGTTTTGTATAAAATGCACAGAACTGCTTAATTTTACATTGTATTTTATGTTAATATATATTAAAATTAGATTAGTGATTTTTAATGCTAGGAAAAGAGGGATGCATATGTCTGTTTTGACATTCAAAGGTGGTATTCATCCTTATGAAGGTAAAGAACTTTCTAAGGATGGTACTATAACTGAATATTTTCCAATAGGTGATGTAGTTATATCTATGTCACAGCATATTGGTGCACCGGCAAAACCAGTTGTTAACATTGGCGACAGGGTTTTAGTCGGTCAGTTAATCGGCGAAGCCACAGGATTTATTTCAGCAAATGTTCATTCATCAGTATCAGGTACAGTTAAGGCTATTGAGCCGAGATTATTGGTTAATGGCGGAAAGGCAGCCTGTATTGTAATTGAAAATGATGGCAGATTTGAAGAGGTTGATTTTGAAAAACCTAAACCAATTGATGAACTGAGTAAAGAAGAGATTATTAGTCTGGTTAAAAAAGCCGGAGTAGTAGGTATGGGTGGTGCTGGTTTTCCGACCAATGTAAAACTTTCACCAAAAGAACCTGATAAAATAGATTATATTATTGTAAATGGCTCTGAATGCGAACCTTATCTGACGTCGGATTACAGAAGAATGATAGAAAATCCTGAAATATTAGTCAGTGGATTGAAGGTAATGCTGAAAGTATTTGACAAGGCAAAAGGTATCATTGCTGTTGAAGATAACAAAATGGATGCCATTATTAAATTGAAAGAACTTGTTAAGTCTGAAGACAGAATAGAAGTAAAGCCTTTGTATACAAAGTACCCTCAGGGTGCCGAACGTATGCTTATCTATGCAGTTACCGGAAGAAAGATTAATTCATCAATGCTGCCTGCTGATGCAGGCTGTGTGGTAGATAATGTAGATACGGTATTCGGCATTAATTGTGCAGTAACT
Source organism: uncultured Eubacterium sp. (assembly GCA_964595785.1). Classification (GTDB taxonomy): domain Bacteria; phylum Bacillota; class Clostridia; order Lachnospirales; family Lachnospiraceae; genus Bovifimicola. Next base: position 18,579 of record CAZQRO010000022.1, on the reverse strand, counting down.
GATGGCAGACCTCTTATTAAGAGAGTTATTACAATAACCGGAGATGCGGTCATAAAGCCACAGAATTTTCTTGTCAGAACAGGAACAAATCACAGAGAGTTAATAGAATCTGCCGGAGGATTTAAAGATACACCGGAGAAAATTATTTCAGGCGGACCGATGATGGGAATGGCTGTAAGTACATTGGATATACCTGTTACAAAGACATCTTCAGCACTCTTATGTTACATAAAAGACCCATTATCTACAATTAATCAGACAAATTGCATTAATTGTGGCAGATGTGTAAGTGTCTGTCCGGGCAGAATTCTTCCTTCTAAACTTGCTAAATTCTCAGAATGCGGTGATATAGAGAGTTTTGTGAAATACAATGGACTAGAATGTTGTGAATGTGGGTGCTGCTCATATATTTGTCCTGCCAAACGTAACCTTGCACAGGCAATAAAGAGTATGCGTAAACAGGTACTAGCAAGTAAGAAAAAATAGAACAGAGGTGTTAAACTTGAAAGAAATGCTTAATGTATCTTCGAATCCTCATGTCAGGGATAATAATACGACATCAGGAATAATGCTTGATGTATTAATAGCTTTAATTCCTGCAAGTATATTTGGTATTTATAACTTTGGTTTCAGAGCATTGGCTGTAATACTTATTACAATGGCTACTGCATCTGCAACCGAGGCAATTTATGAAAAAGCAATGAAGAAAAAGGTAACTGTTGGTGATTTGAGCGCAGCAGTAACAGGTCTGCTGCTTGCATTAAACCTTCCGTCAACAATTCCTTTGTGGATTGCAATGCTGGGTGCAATATTTGCAGTCTTAGTCGTTAAAATGTTATTTGGAGGGCTTGGACAGAATTTTATGAACCCTGCACTTGCTGCAAGATGTTTTTTACTTCTGTCTTTTACCGGTCAGATGACAAGGTTTACTCTTGATGGTGTTACAACAGCAACTCCGCTTTATAATATGAAGAATGGTGGTAATTATGATATTCTGAAAATGTTTATTGGTAATACGGCAGGAACAATCGGTGAAACATCTACACTGGCATTGTTAGTAGGTGCCTGCTATCTTTTAATTAAGAAAATTATTGATTTTAAGATACCTGTATTCTACATAGGAACTTTTACAATATTTTCATTGATTTATTCAGCCTGTCATGCTGGTGTTGATATGGAATTTGTGGCAGGACAGTTATGTGGTGGCGGACTTATGCTTGGTGCATGGTTCATGGCAACGGATTATGTTACATCTCCGATAACTCCAAAGGGAAAAATTGTCTATGGTATATGTCTTGGTCTTGTAACAGGTGCATTCAGAATGTTAGCCACGGCTAATGCTGCTCCGGAAGGGGTGTCTTATGCAATTATCTTCTGCAACCTTTTAGTACCATTAATTGAAAAGGTGACAGTCCCTAAAGCATTTGGAAGGGAGGCTTTAAAATAATGAAAAATATATTATTAAACTCTCTTAAGTTATGCCTTATTACATTAATATCAGGTCTTTTATTGGGTGCAGTATATGAAATAACAAAAGAACCACGTAAAGAACAGGAAGAAAAAACACAGCAGAAAGCTTATGAAAAAGTATTTAATGCTGCTGATTCTTTTGAAGAGGTGGATTATGATGATGCTGAACTTAAAAGTTATCTTGCAGAAAACGGATATAAATCATCAGTTTCTAGCATTTATGGAATAGTAATGGCAAAGGATGGCGATGGAAATGGAATTGGATATGTTATTACAGTGACTGATAAAGAAGGTTATGGCGGTGACATACAGTTCACACTTGGAATTCAGAATGATGGAACTATTAATGGAATATCATTTTTGACAATCAGCGAGACAGCAGGTGTAGGAATGAAAGCCAAAGAATCCAAATTCAAAAACCAGTTTGAGGGAAGAAAGGCAGATTCTTTTGAATATACTAAAAGTGGTGCTTCTGCTGATAATCAGATTGATGCAATAAGCGGGGCCACTATTACAACAAATGCAGTTACAAATGGTGTTAATACCGGAATACTGGCATACAAATTTATTACATCTGATGGTGGAAATGGAGGCGATATAAATGAATAAATGTGTAGAACGTTTATACAATGGTATAATTAAGGAAAATCCTACATTTGTTCTTATGTTAGGTATGTGTCCTACATTGGCTGTCACTTCATCATTACAAAATGGTTTTGGTATGGGTATGACAACCATGGTTGTTTTAACGGCATCTAATGCAATAATTGCTTTACTTAGAAATGTTATACCGGATAAAGTAAGAATGCCTGCATTTATTGTTATTGTTGCAAGTTTTGTTACAATCGTACAATTTCTTTTACAGGCATATCTGCCTGCACTTAATACGTCTCTTGGAATTTACATACCGCTTATTGTTGTTAACTGTATTATTTTAGGAAGAGCAGAAGCATACGCTTCTAAGAATCAGGTATTGCCATCAGTATTTGACGGTATAGGAATGGGTCTTGGTTTTACAGTGGGCTTGTCATTCTTAGGATTTTTCAGAGAATTAATTGGTTCAGGAACTGTCCTCGGAATGAGAATTATTCCTGAAAGTTATAACATTAAAATAATTGCTCTTGCACCCGGTGCGTTCTTTGTTCTTGCAACGTTAGTGGCAGTTCAGAATAAAATCAGGATTGCACATGGAAAGAAACCAAAAGAAATGAAGTGTTGTTCAGACTGCAGTTCATGTAATAAAGATTGTAGCGAACGTTCAGAAGAAACAGTAAAGGAGGAAGCATAATATGAAATCATTATTAATTATTGCCATTGCGGCAGCTCTTGTAAATAATGTTGTATTAAGCCAGTTCCTTGGTTTGTGTCCTTTTCTTGGTGTTTCAAAACGTGTTAAAACGGCAGGCGGTATGGGGGCAGCAGTAATTTTTGTTATTACCATATCATCATTCTTAACAAGTTTAATTTATAAATTTATTCTTGTACCATCAAAGATGACATATCTTAATACAATTGTATTTATTCTTGTGATTGCAGCATTAGTCCAGTTTGTCGAAATGGTATTGAAAAAATTAAGTCCGGGTCTATATCAGGCACTTGGTGTATATTTGCCGCTTATCACAACAAACTGTGCAGTTCTTGGTGTTGCATTATTAAATGTACAGAATAGCTATGGGATACTTGAAAGTGTGGTAAATGGTTTAGGAACTGCAGTCGGTTTTACTATTTCGATTGTAATTATGGCGGGAATTCGTGAAAAAACAGAATTTAATGATGTTTCACCGGCATTAAAAGGAATGCCTATTGTATTAATTACAGCAGGACTTATGGCAATTGCTTTTTCAGGATTTTCAGGTTTATTATAAAAAAATGTGTCTATAGACAGATTGTGAGGAATCGCAGATGAGTATAACAGGAATAATAATAGCTACCTGTGTTGTAGGCGGCACAGGACTAATAATTGGTCTGCTTCTTGGATTTGCTGGCAAAGCATTTGAGGTTGAAGCAGATGAAAAAGAAATAGCGGTAAGAGAAAAACTTCCGGGAAATAATTGTGGTGGATGTGGTTACGCAGGATGTGATGCTTTAGCTAAAGCAATTGCTAGCGGTGAAGCGTTAGCCTCAGGATGTCCTGTTGGAGGAGCCGCTGTTGCAGCAGAGATAGCAGAAATAATCGGCGGTGAAGTAGATATTACTAAGAAAGTTGCATTCGTAAAATGTGGTGGCGACTGTGAAAAAGCAAGTGACAGATTTAATTATTATGGAAATGAAGACTGTAAACAGGCAGTACTTTCCACTGGTGGTGGTCCTAAGGGTTGTTCATTCGGCTGTATGGGATTTGGTTCCTGCGTAAAAGTATGTGACTTTGATGCAATCCATGTAGTTAACGGAATAGCTATTGTAGATATAGAAAAATGTGTCGCATGTGGTAAATGTGTAAAAGAATGTCCAAAACACCTTATTGAACTTGTTCCATATGATAACAAATGCTTCGTTGCATGTAATTCTAATGATAAAGGCAAAGATGTCAAGGCAGTCTGTCTGGCGGGCTGTATTGGCTGTAAACTTTGCGAAAAGAATTGTGAGTTTGATGCAATTCATGTGGAAAATAATATTGCACACATTGATTATGATAAATGCACTAATTGTGGTAAATGTAAGGAAAAATGTCCGGTTAAGATTATACACTAATTAAATGAAATAACATTATCATTCATAGTTAATCCTGATGACAAATGTATATTATAATCACTATCAACAAACACAGCCTCTACATTGGCTGTGTTTTCTATTAAGTTCATTCCGTCACTAAGACCCATGGCAAAACATGTTGTGCTTAATCCGTCTCCATCAACTGAGGCGTCAGATATAATAGTGACAGAAAGCAGACTGTTTTTAACAGGATAACCTGTTTCAGTGTCAAGAATATGATGATATAAAATATCATTTTCGTAAAAATATCTTTCATAGATTCCCGAAGTTACAATTGATTTATCGTTAGTATTAACAATTCCAATCATATCATCTTCAGCACCAAAAGGCTTTTGAAGTCCTATGTTGTAATTAGTGTTATCAGGGCGGCTTCCGATTAGAAGAACATTTCCACCAAGGTTAATAATACCCTTTTTAATGCCATTATCTTTCAGAAAATCTTTTAGTTTGTCTGCAATATATCCTTTTGCAATTCCGCCCAAGTCCAATTTTGCATCTGAATCTTTAAGCAATACATTATTGCCATCTATAACAACATTCTTATAACCTACATGTGACAGATATTCTTTAATTGCAGTATCAGATGGAACAACCGGTGAATCTGAAGAAAAATCCCACAAACTGCTTAAATTTCCAATAGTTATATCAAATTTGCCATTAGACAAATCACCATAGTATAGCCCCGATTTGATAAGTTCAATGGTTTCATTGCTGACAATAGTATATTTTCCACTTTGTGAATTACCGTTAATCTGAGATATTTCACTGTCTTTGATAGTATTACTGAACATATTTTCATATTTTTCACACAAGGCAAAACATTCGACAAGAATTTTTTCGTTAGAATTATAAAGTGTAATAGTAATGGCTGTATCAAAATAGAAACCAGTGTCACTGATTTTGTCCTTGTTTCCACTACATGAGATAAGAGGCAGGACTAATGAAATTATGCATACATAAGTTATAATTTTTTTAAATTTATTCATATTAATCCTTTCATGCCGAAAATATTTTTGTAGAAGGCACTGTATTTATTTTATACCATTGATATAAATAATACAATTTAAATTATTTTTTTACATGGATTTTACTCATTATTGATAGAATATTTTACATTTGCAATGGTAAGATTTAGAAAAATGTATACGAAAGGTTAACTTTTTTATCCATTTATCAAAACAATCTGGATGAATTCTTTATGGTAAGAGTTGGTTCATTATATGACCAGAGTCTTGTTCTTAAGGAAGAACGTGATAATAAGACTAACATGACTAGTGATGAGCAAATTGATGCCGTTCTTGCGTGCGCTAAAAATATGGATAGAATAAAAGATGAAATTGCAAAAAGTATTTAAACATTATAAGCTGATTTCAAAATCTCTTATTAAGGTTACGAGAAATGCAGATATCGATGCAGATTCCTTATATGATGAAGATATAGATTACAGAGATATGATGATAGAACTGATAAAACAGCGTAAAAAATTGTCACCTGTAAGATTAGAATTATCAAGAGATGTTGATATTTCACTTGTGGAAATTCTTATAAGAAATTTAGGTATAAAGAAAAAACAGACATTTATTGAAAAGTCACCATTAGATATGTCTTTTATATCAGAAATAAGAGACAGACTAAGATATATACCAGAGTTATTTTATGACAAACAAAAGCCACAATTATCAGCAACAATAGATTACAGCCAGAAAATGATTCCACAGATAATAAATAAAGATATTTTGTTATCATATCCATATGAGAGTATAAAGCCGTTTATTAATCTGTTAGATGAAGCTGCATATGATTCAGATGTTGTTTCGATAAAAATGACACTTTACAGAGTTGCAAAACAGAGTAAAATTGTTGAAGCACTTGTGGAAGCTGCTGAAAATGGTAAAGAAGTAATTGTTCTGGTGGAATTGCGTGCAAGATTTGATGAAGAAAATAATGTTGAATGGTCACGAAGATTAGAAGATGCAGGATGTAAAGTTATCTATGGTATAGAAGGGTATAAAGTACATACAAAATTATGTCTTATTACAAGAAAGAGTGATAATAAAATTGATTATATAGTACAAATCGGTACAGGAAATTATAATGAAAATACAGCATGCCTTTATACTGATTTATCACTAATGACCTGTAATGAAAAAATTGGAAAAGAAGTTAATAACATATTTAAAAAACTTATGTTAAGTAAATTTGTTGAAGATACAACCTATATGATGGTTGCTCCGAAATGTTTTCAGAACCGGATAATTGATTTGATTGATAATGAGATAAAAAATGCCAGAGAAGGTAATCCGGCATATATTGGTGTTAAGATTAATTCTCCTACTGATAAGAAAATTATTGATAAATTAATTGAAGCTTCAAGAGCAAATGTAAAGATTGAAATGGTGATAAGAGGCATAAGCTGTCTTGTTTCAGGAATAGAAGGGTGGACTGATAATATCAGAATCATAAGTATAGTGGGACGTTTTCTTGAAGATTCAAGAATATATATATTTGGCTGTGGTGAACGAGAAAAGATATTTATCGGTTCAGCGGATTTTATGACGAGAAACACTATTAAACGTGTAGAAGCTGCTGTTCCTATTCTGGATGAAAGCATAAAAGAAAGAATAAAATCAATGTTTGGTGTGATGCTCAAAGATAATAAAAAAGCAAGAATACAACAAAATGATGCTGCATATAAGAAAGCAGATTCACAGGATATAGAACTAAGTTCACAGAAATATTTCTATATGGAAGCCTATAATAAAATAAAAGAGCAAAATAATTAATCTATAATATGATAATGGAGGAAAAACGATGAAAAACAGTTATAAAACAGCACTTGTTGATATTGGTTCAAATTCTATGCGAATTGTAATGTATGAAATAAATGGAATGGAGTACACAAAACTTATTGATGAAAAGAATTTTTCGGGATTAATAACAGAAATAAAAAAAGAAAAAATGACAGATATAGGACTTAGCAAGATGTGCTATTTTTTGAATTACGCAAGAGAATTGTGCCGAATTGCTGATTGTAATGATATTCGCTGCTTTGCCACATCAGCAATGCGTAAAGTAGAAAACAAGGAAGAAATAATATCATTAGTGAAATTAAAGACAGGTGTTACCGTGGAAATTTTCTCAGAAGAAGAGGAGACACGTTATGATTCCATTAATATGTAATTACATTGGTGCAAATGGAATTAAGTTAATTGATGCCAGTGTAAGAGAAGGATATCTGTTAGATAAACTGCAAATGATAAATGACAGGCATAAAATTAATTAGAAAACAGATAATACACATTAATAAGTGAAAATGGACTTTATAATATAAACATTATTTCTGTTTATATTATAAAGTCCGTTTTTTTACTTGATGATATTCTGAATAAATGATAGAATTGCAATGATAATTAAAACAATAAAGAAGTGAAATAGTATATGAAAATATTTAAAAAAGACATTTTAATAATTCTTCTGCTTATTCTTATTTCATTAGGAATATATTTATTTAACAGTAAATTTAGTGAAAAAGGTAATGAAGCAGAAGTTATGGTAGATGGCAAATTATTTGGCAGATATACACTTGATGAAAATGGTAAATATGAAATTTATAATGGTGACAGTTATAATATTCTTGTTATAAAAGACGGTACTGCAAAGATTTCAGAGGCTTCATGTAAGAATCAGATTTGTGTAAATCATAATGCGATATCTAAAAATAATGAATCTATAATATGCATTCCAAATAAAATTGTTGTCAAAATTATAAGTGAAAACGATGATAATATAGATGATGTGGCAAGATAATATTTTAAATGAGACTTGTAAAATAGTGTCAGACGTCATTTGGCTCGAGAACTTTTCTGTAAAACAGAGAATGCTTTGGCATAGGAGAAGACATGAAAAATAAATATACAGCAAAGAATGTTGCGCTTCTTGGTCTGTTTAGCGCATTTGCAATAATAACAAGTTATATCGAATCACTGATACCGATTGAAATTGGCATTCCGGGTATAAAACTGGGTCTGGCAAATATTGTTATTGTATTAGTGCTCTATCTCTTAGATGCCAAATCTGCCATAATTGTAAATATAATTAGAATAATAGTAGTTGGCGCATTATTTGGAAATGCTTTTTCAATACTTTTTTCAATAGCTGGAGCAGTCATTAGTTTCCTTGTAATGTTGTTTGTTAAAAAGATTAAAAATGTCAGTATGCTTGGAGTAAGTATATGCGGAGGTGTTTCACATAATCTGGCACAACTGTTTGTTGCGGCATTTGTAGTTGATACTTATAATCTTAGTTATTATCTTCCGTTTATGCTCATTGGAGGATTAATAACAGGTGTAGTTATTGGACTTACAGCTATGGCAATATATAGCAGGGTATATAAAATAATCAGAATGGAGGAATAGAATTGATTTCTTTTATTAAAGGCATTATTGCAGATATTGAAGAAGATAAAATTGTACTTGAGGCTAACGGAATAGGTTACAATATTTTTGTTTCGTCATCGTTAATAAATAAGACAGGCAGAACAGGTGTTGAGGTTAAGATATTTACATATCTTGCAGTTCGCGAAGATGCTATGAATCTTTTTGGTTTTTTATCAAAAGAAGAATTGAATATTTTCAAGAAAATTATAGGAGTAAGCGGAATAGGACCAAAAGGCGCGCTCGGAATTCTTTCAACACTTTCAGTTGATGAACTCAAGATGGCAATAATTGCAGATGATGCCAAGGTAATTGCCAAATCACCGGGAATTGGAGCAAAGACTGCTTCAAAACTTATTCTGGAATTAAAAGATAAAGTTGATTTGAGTAATCCATTTGGTGTATCAATTGAGGCTGCTGACAGTACATTTAATGATGAAGATGCAGGAATTCAAAATGATGCAATGGACGGGCTTATTGCACTGGGTTACTCTTCATCACAGGCATTAGCAGCCATTAAAAAAGCATATTCAAATAAAAAAGATATATTAACTGCAGGTGAGTTAATTAAACTTGCATTAAAGAATGTGTAATATGTCAGAGTAAATCTCCTGAATTTTAGACATTTACCAAATAAAAAATTAGAAAGGCATGGAGAATACGTTGAGTGATATTTCTAAAAAGAGAATTATTAATACAGAACTTGAAAATGAAGAAGTAATTATGGAGAATAACTTAAGACCGCAGTTATTAAAGAATTATATAGGCCAGACTAAAGTAAAAGAGAATCTTAAAATATTTATTGATGCGGCCAAAAAACGTGGTGAATCATTAGACCATACGTTATTATATGGACCGCCCGGATTAGGAAAGACTACTTTAGCAGGCATTATTGCAAATGAAATGGAAGTCAATCTTAAGATTACTTCAGGTCCTGCAATCGAAAAACCCGGAGACATAGCTGCTATTTTGAATAATTTAAGTGAAGGAGATGTCTTATTTATTGATGAAATTCACCGATTAAACCGTCAGGTTGAGGAAGTCCTATATCCTGCTATGGAAGATTATGCGATTGACATTATGATAGGAAAAGGTGCATCTGCCCGCTCCATACGAATTGATTTACCGAAATTCACTTTAGTTGGTGCCACAACAAGGGCAGGAATGCTTACAGCCCCGCTTCGTGACAGATTCGGACTTATTAATAAATTAGAATTTTATACGCCGGAAGAACTTTTACAGATTATAAAACGTTCTGCAAATGTTTTAAATGTTGATATAGATGAAGAGGGTGCAGCAGAGTTATCACGGCGTTCAAGGGGAACTCCAAGACTCGCAAACAGGCTTTTAAAAAGGGTAAGGGATTTTGCAGAAGTAAAGTATAACGGGATAATTAATATTGAAGTGGCAAATTATGCACTTGATTTGTTAGAAGTTGATAAAATAGGACTTGACAATGCTGACAGAACAATTCTTCTTACGATTATCAGTAAGTTTGCGGGAGGCCCTGTGGGACTTGATACTTTAGCGGCATCAATAGGTGAGGATGCCGGAACTTTAGAAGATGTTTATGAACCATATCTTCTTAAAAACGGTTTGATTAACAGAACACCAAGAGGACGTATGGTAACACCTGCTGCTTATGAACATCTTGGTTTAAACTTTAATCAATAGTAATATCAATCCTATATTTTTCAAAGGGTAAGACTTTTACCGGATATAATTATAACTACTATCGGATACAATTAATGCTTGTAATTTAAGCATAATAAGGTATAATAAAATGTAATTGTTCAAATGAAATCTTTAGAATTTCTACGGTATAATCTTGAATAGTTCATTTAGACAGATAAAAACGGAAGGGAGCAACATTAAATGTCCTCAAAAAACAATACAGAAGTAATCATAGATGGTAAGATATTTACACTTAGTGGCTATGAAAGTGAAGAATATTTACAGAAGGTGGCTACTTACATAAATAATAAAATAAGTGAATTCAAGAAAGAAGAATCATATAAGAGGCAGAATTTAGATGTGCAGAAAACCCTTCTTTACTTAAATATTGCAGATGATTATTTTAAAGCAAAGAAACAGGCTGATACACTAGAATCTGAATTAGAAAGCAAAGATAAACAGTTATATGAAATTAAACATGAATTAATTGCAGCACAGATTAAAATAGAAACAGATGAAAAAGAACAGGCTGATTTGAAAAAACAATTAAGTGAAGTGCAAAAAGAAGTTATAAGGCTTGAAGCAAGAATTCATGAGATGAAAGAAAAAGAATTACAGCCAAAGAGAACTACCGCAAGAAAAGAGAAAACAGATAATAATGTATAATTTGTTTAGCCGGACAGTCATTGAATAATTAATGATGTTCGGCTAAATATTTTAGGAGGAATACAATGATTGAAACAGAAATTTTAGCACCTGCAGGTTCCATTGATACTTTGTACGCAGGAATTAATGCCGGAGCTGATGCGGTATATATCGGCGGAAGCAGATTTGGTGCGAGAGCATATGCTGAAAGTCCCGAAGAATATGATCTTTTGAATGCCCTAGATTATGTACATTTTAATAACAAAAAAATATATCTTACAGTTAACACTCTTCTTAAAAATAATGAAATAGAGCAACAGTTGTTTTCGTATTTAGAGCCATTATACAAACAGGGGCTTGATGCAGTAATAGTTCAGGATTTAGGTGTTTTTAGTTTTATTAGAAATAATTTTCCTGATATGGACATTCATGCAAGTACGCAGATGGCTGTCATGGGTGTTAACAGTGCAAAAATGCTTAAAAAGCTTGGTGCATCAAGAGTAGTAACGGCAAGAGAATTGTCACTTTCAGAATTAAAAGAGATTCATAATAATGTAGACATAGAAATAGAAAGTTTTATACATGGAGCAATGTGTTACAGTTATTCGGGAATGTGTCTTTTCAGCAGTATGATTGGCGGAAGAAGCGGTAATCGCGGAAGATGTGCGGGACCCTGCAGACAGCCTTATGAAGTTTTCTCTGACGGAAAACGTATTAATGATAATAATAATTTATATACATTGAGTCTAAAAGATATGAATACGCTTGAGATTATTCCAGAAATAATTAATTCAGGTGTATACTCACTGAAAATAGAAGGAAGAATGAAAAGTCCTGAATACGCCGCCGGAGTTGTAGAGATTTATAGAAAATATGTAGATTTGTTTTATGAAAAAGGTAATAATGAATATAGAATAGAGAAAAAAGATTTAGAAAACCTTGCTAATCTGTACAGCAGAAGCGGTTCAACAACAGGATATTATAAAACACATAATTCAAGGAAAATGATTTCGCTGTCAAAACCTGCATATAGAACCGAAAATGAGAATTTCACAAACGAGATTAATCTTAAATACTGCAGTGGAAGGAAACAGAAAGAAGTAAATGCTTATGTGCAATTAGAAGCAGGAGCAGAAGCAAAATTAACGATTTCTTCTGAAGAGTGCAGTGTATCGGTATTCGGAAATATAGTGGATAATGCATTAAAGCGTCCGATAGACAAAGAAAATGTAGTGAAACAGCTTAGTAAAACAGGTGATTCTTTATTAAAATTTCACAAAATAGACATAAATATGAATAAAAATATATTTGTACCTGTAAAACAGTTAAATGAACTGCGAAGACAGGCTATAGATGAATATACAAATGAATATTTAAAGTCGTATCGGCATAAAAATGAGATTTCACAGAAACTCCTTAAGTCCACATGGAGTCAGCAAAATATGATGCTGCAAGAAACACCAACACTTATATGTGCTGTAAATTCTTTAGAGCAGCTTAAATGTGTATTAGATTATAGTGAAATAGACGATATATATATATCGACAGACAGATTAAGTTCCATAGAATGTATAAATGCCGTTAAATTAATAGGCGCTGCAGATAAAAATACATATATTATGATGCCATACATTTATAGAAGAAAAGGCAGAGAATATATGGAGAAATTGTTTAGTAATATTAAAATCGATGACATAAAAGGATTTGTCATAAGAAATGTTGATGAACTTGGATTAGTAACAGACAGAAATATTTCAAATTATGTAGTTGATAATACACTTTACTCATTTAATAAATATTCATACGAATTTTTCAAGAAAAATGGCGCAGCAAGAATAACTCTTCCGTATGAATTAAACTATAAAGAATTAAAGAAATTATCATATGATGATAATGAATTAGTAGTTTATGGAAGAATTCCACTGATGATTTCTGCAAACTGTATTAATAACACATTTAACGGATGCGATAAAATTTCAAAAGATTTCAGTCTTAAAGACAGAATTGGTATTAATTTCAGTGTTTATAATTGTTGTAATTTCTGCTATAACATTATATATAATAATGTTCCGTTATCTCTTATGGGGCAGAAAGAGAAGATTACTAATATTGTAACTAAGAATTATCGATTGAATTTTACTACGGAATCATTTTCGGAAACGAAAAATATTCTTGAAAAATATATTAAAGTATTCTATTATAATGAGTATTCAGAAGAGATAAAAGACTTTACACGCGGACATTTTAATCGTGGTGTAGAATAAGAGAGGAAAATATGGAAAATTTATTTATAGGAATCTCAAAATACCTGTTTATTATTTTAATGGCCTTTTTTGTATTCTTAAGTTTTATTGTATTATCTGATGGAAAAAAGCGCTCACATAAGGCTGCATTATTTGTTCAGATGATGATGATGTTTGTTTTTCATCTTGCTGCTTATATGGTTATTTATTTGAATACCAAAAATAATACAGTGATAATATTCTATGGAGCACAGGTTATATTTCTGGTTATATTTCGTGGACTTCATGACGTTTTTTATGAAAAAGTGTACAATAAAGGACTTTTAAATGATGTATGTATGTTTTTGTGCATTAGTTTTGTAATGCTTACACGTCTGTATTATTCAAAAGCAATAAAGCAATTTCTAATTATCTGTGTAGCATCAGTTCTTGCACTGATAATACCGGTGATAATAAGAAAATATAAAAACATTATGAATCTTACATATGTATATTGTTTTGCCGGCGTTGCATTTTTGGCAGTGGTTTTAGTCATTGGTCAGTTGACAGGTGGTGCAAAACTTTCAGTTCAGATTGCCGGTTTTTCATTTCAGCCATCTGAGTTTGTAAAAATATTATATGTATTTTTTATTGCTGCTTTACTTAATAAAAGTACAAGCTTTCTAAGAATTGTTTTATCTGCGATATTTGCGGGAATGCATGTAATCATTCTTGTACTGTCTACAGACCTTGGAAGTGCGTTAATATTCTTTATTGTATATGTGGTAATGATTTATGTTGCAACGTGCAGATTAAGATATTTACTATTAGGTTCAATAGGCGGTGTATTAGCGGCGACAGTTGCATACAAACTTTTTTACCATATAAGAATAAGAGTTGCAGCATTTTTGAATCCTTGGGCATTTATTGAAACAGGAGGATATCAGGTAGCGCAATCACTCTTTGCCATTGGAACAGGTGGTTTTCTGGGACTTGGTTTGTATAAGGGGCTGCCTACTTCGGTACCTCTCGTGGAACAGGATTTTATGTTTTCAGCCATTTCAGAAGAATTAGGTGGTTTCTTTGCCATTTGTCTGATATTCTTATGTATGTCATGTTTTATATGCCTTATTAAAATATCAATGAAACAAAAAGTTCTTTTCTACAAATTAGTAGGTGTGGGATTGTCAGTCACATATGCAATACAGACAATATTGACAATTGGCGGTGCAATCAAATTTATTCCGTCAACAGGTGTTACGTTACCACTTATAAGTTATGGCGGAAGCTCTGTATTATGTACTATGATTATGTTTGCAGTATTTCAGGGATTGAATGTTCATTCCTATGATGAGGAAGAAACAGACAGAACAGAAAATGTAAAAAGAAATTCAAAATCAGTAAAATATGCAGAATAAAAATTTTAGACGTTCATATTTAAGAATGTCTCTTATGAGTTATTCGTCTTACTAATTGTTTGTGCTGCTGTTGCAGCATATTTGAAAGGTTGAGAAAATCAATGAAAGAAAGAAAACAAAAAATAGATGTAAAAACAAGGAAAACAAAGAAAAAGACAATTAATTCTAACAGGCAGATAATTGTCATAACATATTTATTTTTATTTTTATTTGCAGGAATGATTGGATATTTTGTAAAATTTCAGGTTAAGGACAGTGAAGAACTGATTAATAATAATTATAATAAACGTCAGGAAGTTTTATCTGAATCAATAGTTCGAGGCAATATTTTAAGTGATGATGGTCAGGTGCTTGCGCAGACACTTACAGATTCAAGCGGCAGCGAGACCAGAAATTACCCGTTTGGAACGCTTTTTGCACATTCTGTAGGCTTTTCAACCCATGGCAAAACAGGGGTGGAACTTTTAGCTAATTATAAATTATTAACATCAAATTCTCCTATTGCTGAGATTGCTGAAAATGAATTTAAAGGTGAAAAAAATATCGGTGATAATGTTATAACTTCATTAAATGTTAATATTACACAGGTTGCATATAATGCATTAGGTGACAATCAGGGAGCAATAATTGCAATTGAGCCATCTACAGGAAAAATTATTACCATGATTTCAAAACCAGATTTTGATCCTAATACAATTGATGATATTTATGATACTCTTGTGGCTGACAGCAGTAATTCGAATTTATTAAACCGGGCGACAAATGGTTTATACACTCCGGGTTCAACATTTAAATTATTTACGCTTATTGAATATTTACGTGAAAATCCTGATTATTCAGAGTATTATTTTAATTGTAAGGGAAGTATTATGGTTGAAGACAATACAATAAAATGTGCCAGCGGCAGATGGCATGGAGAGGAAGATTTATTATCTTCATTTGCAAATTCATGTAACAGTTCTTTTGTAAATCTCGGATTGACACTTGATAAAGCGAAATTCAAAAGTTTATGCGAAAGTCTCCTGTTCAATTCTGACCTGCCTTTAAGCATGTCATATAAAAGCAGCGAATTTGTATTAGGTGCTAATTCATCAACGTTTGATACCATGCAGACGGTAATCGGACAGGGAAAAACACTTGTTACACCTATGCATTTGACAATGATTGCTTCGGCAATTGCTAATAACGGTATTTTAATGAAACCATATATGATAACAGATGTTCAGAATTATCTTGGAACTTCTGTCAAAAAGTACAGTCCGCAAAAAGCGCAGACTCTCTTCGAAAGTTCAGAAGTAGAACTGCTTAAAGAATTCCTTCGGGCAGTTGTTACTCAGGGAACAGGTTCAAAGCTTAATTCAGATGCATATACGGCTTATGGTAAAACAGGTACTGCCCAGATAAATGACGGAAGCCAGTCAAATTCGCTGTTTATGGGGTATGCTGAAAATGAAGGTAAGCAGCTTGCAATATGTGTAGTTCTTGAAGATATGCCGGAAGGTTCAACACCGGCAGTTCCGGTTGCAAAAGCAGTATTTGATGCGTATTTTTCTTAGAAAATCTCTTCAAAAATCTCTTGAATTATAAGTGCAGCAATATTTTTTGTTGCACTTAATTAATTATTGAGTTATACTTATATCAGTCTATTCGGACACACCAATTAAACAGGAGGGATTGCAATGGTTGAAGCAACGAGCTGTGGCGGTGTGGTTATTTTTCGAGGCAAAATATTAGTTTTATACAAGAATTATAAGAATAAGTATGAAGGCTGGGTATTGCCGAAAGGAACTGTTGAAGAGGGTGAAGAATATAACGAAACAGCCCTTCGCGAAGTTCGGGAAGAAACAGGTGTTAGTGCTTCTATTATTAAATATGTTGGGAAGAGTCAATACTCTTTTACTACACCACAAGACATTGTAGATAAAAATGTACACTGGTATTTGATGATGGCAGATAGCTATTACAGCAAACCACAACGTGAGGAATACTTTTTAGACTCAGGTTATTACAAATTCTACGAGGCATATCATTTACTTAAATTTGCCAATGAAAAGCAGATTTTGGAAAAGGCATATAATGAATATCTTGATTTAAAGAAGAGTAATTTATGGGGAAGCAAAAAATATTTTTAACGATTTATGTAACTGTTCAGAGTCAGGCAGGGTTAATAATCAATACATGGGTAATACCCTAATCAATATGATAAGTGTATTGTTTGTTAATATGTTTGGCGGATATGTTTTATCTTAAAATTTCTAATTTCTAAGAATTAAGATTTTTAGAAACTTTTTAAGAAAAACACTGGACAGTTATTTTAATTTTCTGAAATTGAATACTGATTATATTGTGGAAAAATATCATAATATTAATAAAAATTTCAATGGGAGGACAGAATGAATAAAATGAATTATCAGAAAATCCTTGATAAAGAAATTGAATATATCTGTAAAAGACAGATAATACCTTCGCTGCTGTTACATAGCTGCTGTGCTCCTTGCAGCAGTTATGTTTTAGAGTATTTATCAATGTATTTTTCAATAACAGTATTATATTATAATCCAAATATTTTTCCGAAAGAAGAATATGAATACAGAATTAGTGAACAGCAGAAACTTATTAATGCTCTTCCGGCAAAAAACAGGATTAGTTTTATTAAAACAGAGTATGAGCCTGATAAATTTTATGAAATAGCCAAAGGATATGAAAATGATGAAGAAGGCGGCGAGAGGTGCTTTAAATGTTATGAATTGCGGCTTAGAGAGGCGGCAGAATATGCCATAAAAGGTAAATTTGATTATTTTACTACCACATTATCCATAAGTCCGATGAAAAATGCCGATAAGTTAAACGAGATTGGAAGAAAAATTTCAGAGGAATGTGGAGTGGCATATTTGTATTCTGATTTCAAAAAGAGAAATGGTTATAAGCGTTCAATTGAACTTTCTAAAGAATATGAACTATACCGCCAGAACTATTGCGGCTGTGTATATTCTAAAACTATTGAATCTCAAAAGAAACTATGATATTATTATGATAATTTGTAATCTGAACAGTTATAAAGAACTAACATAAATAAGAATTAACAGGAGGGACAATTATATGACTCTTTCACAGGCAATAGTATATTATTTATTTGCATTTGTGCTTACACTTGCTTTTATAATCTGTGGCTGCTTAATAGGTATTACTTTAAGAAAAAGAAAAGATGCCAAATTAGCTGCTGATACAGTTTCAGATGGTGTGGTAAATGATAATAACGATATAACAGAAGAAAAATAGAATTAAATTATTGTGATACATTCACATTCGGAGGTTGAAATGGAAAAGTACAGTGTAAATCAGTTAAGAAAAATGTTTTTGGAATTTTTCGAAAGTAAGGAACATTTGAAAATGAAGAGTTTTTCATTAGTTCCCCATAATGATAATAGTTTATTGTTAATAAATTCAGGAATGGCTCCTTTAAAGCCATATTTCACAGGTCAGGAGATTCCGCCGCGCAAGCGTGTTACAACATGCCAGAAATGCATCAGAACAGGTGATATTGAAAATATTGGTAAAACAGCACGTCATGGCACTTTTTTTGAAATGCTTGGTAATTTCTCATTTGGCGATTATTTTAAAACAGAGGCAATTCACTGGTCATGGGAATTTTTAACAGAAGTAGTAGGACTTGATGCTAATCGTTTATATCCGTCAATTTATGAGAATGATGAAGAGGCATTTGATATCTGGAATAAAGAAATGGGAATTCCGGCTGAAAGAATCTTCAGATTTGGTAAGGAAGACAATTTCTGGGAACATGGTGCAGGTCCATGTGGTCCTTGTTCAGAGATTTATTATGACCGTGGCGAAAAATACGGCTGTGGCAATCCGGGCTGTACAGTAGGCTGTGAATGTGACAGATATATGGAAATATGGAATAATGTATTTACGCAGTTTGAGAATGACGGCAATGGTAATTATGAAGAATTAAAGCAAAAAAACATTGATACGGGAATGGGCTTA
>CAZQRO010000021.1:0-26114 GCA_964595785.1 uncultured Eubacterium sp. | reverse complement strand
CGAATGATTTGTTGGCTGCAGTAGAATCAGCTATCTTAGAACGTGTAGATGTTGCAGACTGCTGGAATTTAATAATATTCAGTGGACTACATCAAAAGAAAACTCAGATAATATCAAGAGTGTATGCTTGAATAATTATGGTAATATTTCTCCATTGTTGGCTGAAGAATTATTGAAAGATACAGAAGAAAAATGGAAGGCAAAGATGCAATTTTGGATGGATAAGTTTAGATTTGAAATGTTGTGTACATCAACTTGAGTGCAATCATAGTTTCACTTTTAGAAAATGTCAATAAACCAGATTTAAAATGAAAATAATTAAAAAAATTAATGTTGTAAACAAAATTTAAAATGGTTTTTGTAAAATTTACAAAATAAAATAAGGGAGAAATATAAAATTTAAATTGACTAAAACAGAATAAAGTGATAATCTCAAAACATATTACGAAGGCGTAGTCGAAAAGACTGCGTCTTTTTTTAGTATATATATTTGACCCAGGCAGCATCTTCATAGGAAAGGCAGGGTAATGATTATGAGACATAATGATTTAGACGAAATTGATATTGAAATACTTAATATTTTACAGAAAGACGGAAGAATGGCTGTTAAAGATATAGCTGAGAAAGTATGTCTTTCATCAACGGCAGTCTCAAACAGAATAGAAAAATTAGAACAGGAAAAATACATAGTTGGTTATCAGGCAATAGTCAATCCGTTGTCAATAGGTCTGTTTACAAAAGATTTTATCAGTTTAGAAGTGACACCTGCGCAGAAAAAAGAATTTTATCCTTATATAAAAAAATGCAATAATGTAGTTGAATGTAACTGTGTAACAGGAGACTATTCAATGTTGTTAGAGGTGATATTTAAGACGACAATAGAATTGGACCAATTCATAGGAGAACTACAAAAGTATGGAAGGACAAGGACTCAGATAGTATTTTCAACTTCGGTTGAACACCGTGGAATCAAAATAGAAATTTCAGAAAATGAAGCCCGATAAAATAAATAGATTTAATGTAACTGCCTGTTATGTTTAACTTTAAATGGTAAAAAAACAAGATATCTGAATATCAGATATCTTGAATAATGTTTGGGGGGATGCCTAGTAGCCTCGCAGCTACTAGGCTGAGTTATGAAAATGTTAAGTTGTTTAACTACCTCATCGGTAGTATGGTTATATTATATTTGCAAAATGTGTCTAAAGTTTGTACATATTATAAAAAAAATATTAACTTATTGTAAGAGCGATGCAGGTATTATTGTAAAAATTAATTCTATAAAAAGGTTATTTTTAAAAAGAAAAATGACGATAAAAATAATGTATTATATGTATACATAATATTTGCAAAAGAAAATGTAAAAAAAATGTGAATTTCTAAAAAAAGTTCTTCCATATTTTTAAGTTATTGTATATAATGAGACAAGGTATCGCTTTAAAATGCTTTTATATAGTAGAAAAAGATTAAAAGCAGATATATTTGGCTTGATTAATGACTAGAATTTAGATAGATTGAACCATCAATTAGAAGAACAGAGTTTGAAAGGAGATTTACATGTTAACAACAGACATTGGAATTGATTTAGGAACAGCAAGTATTTTAGTATATATTAAAGGAAAAGGTGTAGTGCTTAAAGAGCCTTCAGTAGTTGCGTTTGACAGAGACAGCAATAAGATTAAGGCAATTGGTGAAGAAGCAAGATTGATGATTGGTAGAACACCAGGTAATATAATAGCTGTAAGACCACTTAGACAGGGTGTTATTTCTGATTATACAGTTACAGAGAAGATGCTTAAGCATTTTATACAGAAAGCAATTGGCAAGAGAACATTTAAAAAACCAAGAATAAGTGTTTGCGTACCGAGCGGTGTTACAGAAGTTGAGAAGAAGGCAGTTGAAGATGCAACACTACAGGCAGGTGCCAGAGAAGTAGCCATAATTGAGGAACCGATTGCAGCAGCTATTGGAGCAGGAATTGATATAACAAGACCATGTGGTAATATGATTGTGGATATAGGTGGTGGTACTACAGACATTGCAGTTATTTCACTTGGCGGAACTGTTGTAAGTACAGCGGTTAAAATTGCCGGTGATGATTTTGACGAAGCTATTGTAAGATACATGCGTAAGAAACACAATTTATTAATAGGTGAAAGAACAGCTGAAGAGATTAAGATTAAGATTGGTTCGGCATTCAAGAGACCTGAAGTGGTTACTCTTGATGTAAGAGGAAGAAATTTAGTAACAGGTCTTCCTAAGACTATCACAGTTACTTCTGATGAGACAGAAGAAGCATTACGTGAGACAACATCACAGATAGTTGAGGCAGTTCACAGTGTATTAGAGAAAACCCCACCGGAATTAGCAGCAGATATAGCAGACAGAGGTATAGTACTTACCGGAGGCGGATGTTTATTACAGGGAATAGAGGAACTTATAGAAGAGAAGACAGGAATTAATACTATGACAGCAGAAGACCCTATGACAGCAGTTGCTATCGGAACAGGCAAGTTTATTGAATTTTTAAGTGATGGACCGTTAGACTGAAATTAGCAGGGTGGCCACATGGCAGAATGGAGAAAGCGGAATGGTTAGAGGACTTTACACAGCTTATACAGGTATGGTTAACCAACAGTATAGGCTTGACACCATTACAAATAACTTGGCAAATGCATCGACAACGGGATATAAGCGTGAAGGAGCAACATCACGTGCGTTTGATGATGTACTTGCTATAAAAGTCAAGGACAGTTCGGTTGGCTATATCAACCAGAATCTTGGCAAAATGAGTCTTGGTGTTAAAATAGGTGAAAATTATGTGGATTATTCTCAGGGTTCTTTAATAGAAACAGAGAATACATATGATTTGGCATTAGAGGGAAACGGATTTTTCTCTATATCATTTACAAATAAAAGTGGCGAAGAGACAACAAAATATACCAGGGATGGAAGTTTTGTAACAGATGCAGAAGGAATTCTCAGAACAAAAGATGGAGATTATGTCTTAAACAGTGCAGGCGGACAGATATCAGTTCCTACAGAGGCGTCAAATGTCGCAATTGACGAATTGGGTAATATTTTTGCTGATGGAGAATATGTAGATACTCTTGGAATTGTTGATTTTGAAGATTATGATTATCTCGCAAAAGATACAGGTGAGAACTATTATATTGCAGTTGATGGAGCGACGGAAAGTGAATGGACAGGTAAGATTCATCAGGGATATACAGAGGCTTCGAATATCAATGTAGTTTCGGAAATGGTTGAGATGATTGAAATTGCAAGAGCATATGAAGCTAATCAGAAAGCTGTTCAGACAATGGACAGTATGCTTGACAGGTCAGTTAATCAGGTAGGCAAATTAGCATAAGAAAATAGTAATTACCGGAGGTAGACATTATGATGAGATCTTTATGGACTGCAGCATCAGGAATGAGAGCCCAGCAGACTAATGTAGATACAATTTCTAATAACCTTGCAAACGTTAATACGATAGGTTATAAAAAGGAAACAAATGAATTTAAAACTTTATTGTACCAGACAATTCAGGCAAAAACTACAAGTGCTAATGGTGATACAAAACCTACAGGGGCTCAGGTTGGCTTAGGTGTCAAGAATGCAGCTATAACTTCTGTATTTAAGCAGGGTAACATTACTCCCACAGAAGTTGGTACGGATTTTGCAATTGAAGGAAAAGGTTTCTTCACAATTCAGGGAATTGACGGAGAGACATATTATACAAGAAACGGTTCATTTGGCTGGACTACAAGTACAGGCGGTGTAATGCTTGCCAATTCAGAAGGGTTACCGGTACTTGATTCGGATGGCAATACAATAGAATTCGATACAGAAGAGTATGATGTTTCAAAGATAACAATAGATAATGATGGTAATATATGTTATCCTGACGAAAAGGGAAATGCACAGAATTTAGGCATAACAATAGGAGTTGTGCAGTTTATCAATCCGTCAGGGTTAGAGAAACTTGGAAGTACATTATACAGTGCAACAGAGGCATCAGGCGAAGCAATGTATGAAGGCGAAGGAACAGTGAGCAGAAGTAAGATAAGACAGTCATGTTTAGAGGCATCTAATGTTCAGGTAGTTGATGAAATGGTTAACTTAATAGTTGCCCAGAGAGCATATGAACTTAGTTCAAAAGCCATAACCGCATCGGATGACATGATGCAGCAGGCTAACCAGTTAAAGCGATAATTCTGCTGAATATTATACAATATATTTATTAAAAAGGAATGGTGCGAAATGAGTTTATCGATAGATAATTATGCAAGTCAGTTAGGCAATGTATATGGAACGGCAAATGATTCTTCTGCGTCAAAACTTGAAGATACCCTTTCAGGTGATTATTCTAAAGCTACAGATGAAGAATTGATGGACGTATGCAAACAGTTTGAATCATACTTTTTAGAGCAGGTTATGAAAGGAATGGAATCAATGATTCCTAAAAGTGATGATGAAGATTCTTCGATGTCACAGACGGTTGATTTCTTTAAAGATACAATGATTCAGGAACTTGCAAGTGAGTCAACGCAATCACAAAGTCTTGGATTGGCGCAGAGTTTATATGAGTCTATGAAGAGACAATATGATATTTAAAAACATATGCTAATCTGAAAAATATAGAATTATATGGATTGGTTCTAAAACAATATGATAAAATATTTACATAGGAAGTGGAGCATTAAAGATGGAAGTCGTAAAGGGTTACATTGAAAAAATTGTATTTAGAAATTCAGAAAATGGCTACACGGTTATGTCTGTCAATTCAGAGGACGAAGAGATAACCTGTGTAGGCATTTTTCATTATATAGGAGAGGGCGAATATTTAGAATTAAAAGGCGAATATATAGAACATCCTTCATATGGTGTACAATTAAGTGTAAGTGAATACGAGATAATCACACCTGAAGATGAGATAGCCATGATAAGATATTTAGGTTCAGGTGCCATAAAGGGTGTAAAAGTGTCAACAGCAACTAAAATAGTGAACAGGTTCAAAAAAGATACTTTTAGAATTATGGAAGAAGAGCCGGAACGTCTTGCGGAGATAAAAGGAATAAGTCTCAAAAAAGCTATGGAGATATCCGAACAGATGGAAGAGAAAAAAGATATGAGAAAAGCCATGATATTTCTGGGAAAATATGGAATATCAATGTCATTGGCTGTAAAGATATATAATTTCTATGGTCCGGGATTATATGAAATTGTAAAAGTTAATCCATATAAAATGGCAGACGACATAGACGGAATCGGCTTTAAGATTGCAGATGAAATTGCATCACATGTAGGTATAAATACAGATTCAGATTTTAGAATTAAGAGTGGTATACTGTATGCATTACAACAGGCGGGAATTAATGGAAATGTATATGTGCCTTACGAACAACTGGTGCATCAGGCAGAAGAACTTCTGAATCTTAAAGAAGTTAACCTAGATAAACATTTGATGGATTTATCTATAGACAAACGAATAATGATTAGGGAAGAAGACGGGCAAAAGGCGGTGTATGCAGCAAAATTTTATTTTACTGAACTTGCCATAGCAAGAAGTCTTAATGACCTGAACGTTGATTCGAGAATTGATGAAGCAAAGGTTTTAGAAAAACTTAACATTATCGAGGACAAAGAAGGAATAATCTTAGATGAGATGCAGGAAAAAGCCGTTATAGAAGCCGTGAAATGCGGACTTTTAATAATTACAGGTGGTCCGGGAACAGGTAAAACTACTACAATCAAGACTATTATTAAATATTTTGAAAGTGAAGGAATGGATATTTTGCTTGCGGCTCCCACAGGAAGGGCGGCAAAGAGAATGAAAGAAACCACCGGCTTTGATGCTCAGACAATTCACAGACTACTAGAACTAAATGGCAATCCGGAAGATGATGCAAGAGGCGGACAGTTTGAGCGAAATGAAATGAATCCACTTGAGGCAGATATAATAATAATAGATGAAATGTCTATGGTAGATATATTCTTAATGCAGGCACTTCTTAAAGCCATAATGGTAGGTACAAGGCTGATACTTGTAGGTGATGTGAATCAGCTTCCATCTGTGGGTCCGGGAAATGTCTTAAAGGATATTATTATGAGCGAAGCATTTAATGTAGTATGTTTAGAAAAAATTTTCAGACAGGCGGCAAGCAGTGATATAGTTATTAATGCACATAAAATAAATAAGGGCGAAAATGTGGATTTAGCGAAGAAAAGTAAGGATTTTTTATTCATAAGACGTGAAGATGCAGATAATATAATAGCGGCAACACTTACACTTATTAAGGAAAAATTACCGGGATATGTGGAAGCGGATATAAATGAAATACAGGTTCTGACACCGACTAGAAAAGGCTTATTAGGAGTGGAAAGACTGAACGGAATCCTGCAGCAGTATCTTAATCCGCCGGATAATTCTAAGATTGAAAAAGAAGTCAGCAGCGGAACTTTTCGGGAAGGCGATAAAGTCATGCAGATTAAAAACGATTATCAGATTCAATGGGAAGTTCGTGGAAAGTATGGAATTGCCGTTGACAGTGGAATGGGTGTATTCAATGGAGATGTGGGTATTATAAGACGGATTAACACTTATACGGAATATATGGAAGTTGAATTTGAAGAAAATAAATTTGTCACATATACATTTAAGCAGCTTGATGAATTGGAATTGGCTTATGCAGTAACAATCCACAAATCACAGGGAAGTGAATATCCGGCAGTGATAATGCCGATGTATCCGGGGCCGAGAATGTTAATGAATAGAAATCTGCTTTATACAGCGGTTACCAGAGCAAAAAAATGTGTGTGTATGGTAGGAACGCCGGAAGTATTCTCCCGAATGAAGGAAAATAACAGGGAACAGACCAGATACTCGGGATTAAAATGGAGAATTAGTGAACTGAAAGAGGAATAGATTTAGTAAAAACAGGCTGAACAGAAGAGCCGGAAGAAAAATGAATTTAGCGAAAAACAGAGGAAGCGAAGGAGAATAGATGGATTTAAAGGGGATAATATTTCCAAGAAGATGTCCTGTATGTGATAAGATTTTAGAATATAGAGGAGAACTTATATGTGAAAAGTGCCGGGAAAAACTGGTATACATAGAGGAGCCAAAGTGCAAAAAATGTGGAAAACAGCTTATCAGGCATGAAGATGAATATTGTTACGACTGCAAAAAGAAGAAACATTTATACAAAGAAGGGATAGCAGTGTTTGCGCATACCGGGGAAATAAAAAAATCAATTTACAAAATAAAATATTGCAATAAACGTGAATACGTGGATTTCTATGCAGGAGAAGTGACGAGATTATATGGGAAAAAGATTAATAGCTGGAATAGTGATGCCATAATACCTGTACCACTTCACAGAAAAAAACAGTTGAGCAGAGGGTATAATCAGGCGGAGATTATTGCAAAAGTTATTTCTAAGCAGACAGGAATTCCCATGAACAGCAAAATTTTAATGCGGATTAAAAATACTAAACCGCAGAAAGAATTAAATGATACAGATAGAAAGAAAAATCTAGAAAATGCTTTTAAAATTAATAAAAGTATAGTAAAATTAAAGAAAGTTATTTTAGTTGATGATATTTATACAACCGGAAGTACTATTGATGGTTGCACGGAAGAACTTATCAAAGGTGGAATTGATGAAGTATATTACATAAGTTTAACCATAGGAACAGGATATTAGGAGGTTTTGCAATGGAAGTTAAAAATTGTAGAGATTGTGGAAGATTATTTAATTATATGGGAGGACAGAGACTTTGTCCGAAATGCCGTGAGAAACTTGAGGAAAAGTTTGTTGAAGTTAAGAGATACATAGAAGAACATAAGACAGCTCAACTTCAGGAAATATCTGATGATAATGATGTAAGTATCCAGCAGATTAAACAGTGGGTAAGAGAAGAGAGACTTACATTTACAGAGGACTCGATTGTCGGAATAGAATGTGAGTCATGTGGAGTCACGATTAAGACAGGAAGATTTTGTGAGTCATGTAAGAAACAGATGGCAAATGGTTTTGACAATGCGATTAAAAAAGAACTGCCGCCTGAACAAAAGAAAGACCCTAGAGAACGAGCAAGAATGAGATTTTTAGACAACTAAACAATATGTTTTTTTTGAATTAAGAATATGCCGGGGTTAAATAGCATACATTATGTTTATATTCAGCAGATTGCATAAAAGAATGAGTCTTGCATTGCGGATAATAATTATTTTCCAGAGTATGGAATTGTTATTATCCGCTTTTTTATTAAAAAATTCTAATGTAAATAGAAAGTCTGCCGATAATTAAAGTATGATGGAAGTACATGATGTATTTTCATAAATATATGCCGGCAAAAAAGTTAACGACAGGAAAGAAAAATGCAGGGAGGCGAGTACTATGCGTATCGATGCTTATAATCAGATTTCACAGATTTATCAGACAAATAATAAGTATAAGACACAGAAGACTTCATCTACATCAGGTAGAGATCAGGTGGAGATATCTTCGTTTGGCAAGGCCTATCAGGTGGCTAAAAGTGCTGTCAGTGAAACACCTGACGTAAGAGAGGATAAGATAACCGATCTTAAAGCAAGAGTTGAAAATGGAACTTATGATGTAAGTCCGGAAGAATTTGCAGACAAATTGTTAGAAAGTTACAGCGAGACATTATAATACTTAATTTATAATGCCTTGAAAGAAGGAGAGATTAGGTGGCTAGTTTAATAGAAGAATTAATCAATACATTAGATTTGGAAAACAGTGAATATGAAGAGTTACTTAAACTCTCTAAGGAAAAGACACCTGTTATAATTAAAGGTGATGTTATGGTTTTAAATGAAATGGTGGCAAGGGAACAACTGCATACTGATAGACTGGCAGTTCTTGAGAATAAAAGAACACAGGTAGTTAAAGATATTGCCACGGTATTGAACAAGGATGTTAATAAAATTACAATAAAAGATATTATTGATTTATTGAAAGGACAGGACAAGGAGCAGGAAGCACTTGCGGATGTTTACGATAAATTAAAGATGACATTAAATGACATGGTGGTCATAAATGACATTAATAAGCAATTAATAGAAGAGTCATTAGAACTGGTGGATTTTAATATTAATCTGATTAACAGTATCAACCAGTTTCCGGAGACAGCAAATTATACAAAAAACGCAAATAATGCATCAACATTTTCAAATTCAAGTTTTGATGCGAAAAATTAATTTGAATATGCGTTTAGAGTAAAAATGTCATATTTATGACGGATGGAGGCAGCCATGGCAGGAATAACAAGTATATATGTAGGCGTATCGGGATTACAATCGTCACAGACAGCATTAAATACGACTGCGCACAATCTGGCTAATGTATACACTAAAGGATATACAAGACAGTTATCATTTACAAGTGACAGAACCTATAATAAGTTAGGAAACAGTGCAACAAGTGCAATGCAGGTCGGATTAGGTGTTACAACGTCATCTACAAGCCGGGTGAGAGATACTTTATTGGATGCACAATATAGGAAAGAAACAGGTCGTCAGGGATTTTATGATGCCCAATATGAAGCTGTTTCAGAGGTAGAAACAATAATAGGTGAAACTGAAGGAGTTCAGTTTCAGAATACGATAAAAGATTTGTGGTCTGCAATAAGCGAGATGTCTAAGACACCGGACAGCATTGTGTCAAGGTCAGAACTCGTTATGAATGCAGAAGCATTTTTAGACAGAGCACAATCAATTTATAATGAATTAATTGACTATCAGAAGAATTTGAATACAAAAGTCCAGACTACGGTAGATAGGATAAATAGTCTGGGTGATAAAATAAATGATATTAATTTGAAGATTTCAGGAGTTGAAGCATCTATTGAAAATGCTAATGATTTGAGAGATAAAAGAGATGTATATCTTGATGAATTATCAAAATATGCAAAGATATCTTATGTTGAAGATGAAAATCATTATGTATCTGTAAAACTAGAAGGTGTTCCGTTTATAACTGAGGGTGGTGTATTCCATATGGAAACGGCACAGTTAGACGGTGACAAAG
Organism: uncultured Eubacterium sp.; assembly: GCA_964595785.1. GTDB lineage: Bacteria > Bacillota > Clostridia > Lachnospirales > Lachnospiraceae > Bovifimicola. Next base: position 16,053 of record CAZQRO010000021.1, on the reverse strand, counting down.
GCTCAACTTATTTATCATGTATCTGGCCGCAGATTGACAATCAGGAAGTGTTTAACTTAGAGGAAGATATTTCCACTGCGAATAATAATGATATGGGTACATTGAAAGGTTATCTTCTTGCAAGAGGCGACTTTGTGGCAAATTATACTGATGTTCCGGAAGTGACAGACTATGATATATCTACACCCGAAGGTCTTAATCAGTATTTAGATGCAGTAAATACATATAATTCAACAGTAGAATGCAGCAGTGTGGCTAAGACACAGGCATTATTTGATAAACTGGTAAATGGTATTGTGACTAGTATAAATGATATAATGAGTCCGACTACAACAAAGGTACCGGCAGGTGTTACAACATATACAGATGCGGCAGGTAAAACATATAATGCTTCGGAAATGAAGATTCTAGATATTAATACTTCTACAGGCAATGATGGAAAAATGCCTCCGGAAGAACTTTTTTCAAGAAATTATACAGATAGATTTATTGAGGTGACAGGTGATGATGGAAATACCTACTATATGTATAACGAAAATAATACATTTGGAACAGAGTCTTTGTATACATTATCTAATCTTTCGATGAACCAGACAGTTGTAGAAGACTATTCCAAGCTTCCGTTTAAAACGTTAGAGGGTGACAATGATTTACAAAAAGGTGCAGACATGGTGGCTACATGGAACAATAATAAGATGAATCTCGACCCGGGAAATATGTCTAAAATGGATTTTAAAGCATTCTACGAACAATTAGTATACACAATAGGTAATAGCGGTGATTTGTATGATTCGATAGCATCTAATCAGCTTACAACAACTAATCAGATAGATGATGCAAGGACCCAGATTACAGGAGTATCATCAGAAGAAGAATTAACTAATATGATAAAATTTCAGAGTGCATATAATGCATCGTCAAGATATGTAACTACTATTTCGGATATGTTAGAATACGTAATAGAAAAATTAGGATAGACATGGAGGTAATATCATGGCATCAACTTTTTTTGGACTAAGTATAGCAACATCGGGGATTTATGCGGCACAGGCAGGAATTTCAACAACAGGACATAATATTTCTAATGAAAATACAAAAGGGTATTCCCGACAGGAAGTTATACAAAGTGCTGCTAATGCATTGAGATTCTATTCTTCATATGGAATGGTAGGAGCTGGTGTTCAGGTTACGGGAATTAATCAGATAAGAGATTCTTATTATGATGTAAAGTATAGAAATAATTCAGCAAAGTTAGGTGAATATACAACTAAGAACACATATACACTGCAGATAGAGGACTATTTTAATGAAGTGGATACGGATGGTTTTACCATAGAATATGAGAAGCTTTTTTCGACATTGAAGTCAATGCAGGGTAATCCGTCAGAACTTACTTATAGAACAGAATTTTTAAATTATTGTGAGAGTATATCAGAATATTTTAATGATATTCAGACGAAATTAACCAATTTGCAGCAGCAGTGTAATACTGAAGTGAGCAATATGACAGAGCGAATTAACAATCTGTCACAACAGGTAGCATCACTTACTAAACAGATTAATACAGTAGAACTTACAGGTTCTTCCGCAAATGATTTGCGTGATAAAAGAGAACTGTTATTAGATGAATTATCTGAAATAATACCGATAAATGTAACAGAGAGTATCGGCAATAATGGAAACTCAGAGTTTAAGGTAAAGGTACAGGGAATTACACTTGTAGACAATTATGAAAGCCTTGAATTATATCTTGTAGAAAGAGATACGCCAAACAGTTCAATGGATTCGGCAGGATTATATGATATATATTTTGAGGGAACCAAACTTGATGTTCAGGCAATGAACTTATCAGGTTCATTAAGAGCAACAATGGACATAAGAGATGGCAATAATGGAACACCTGAAGCAGGCAATACTAATTCACAGGCGGTTAATTATAAGGGAGTACCTTATTATATGAATAAAATTCAGGATTTTAAGAAGAATCTGGCAAATCTGTTTAATGACATACATCAAAATAGTACAAGAACAGATGAAAATGGAAATGAAGTTCCGGCTAATTACAACTTATATGGTGATACTACGGAAGATATACCGATATTTATAATACAGGATGACGGTGTTATGACGGTAAATAAAGATTTATTAGCTGATCCGTCATTGCTTGCAACATCTTCATATCCTATACAGGATGGTGTAGAAGATTCAGGACTGGTAGATAAATTTCTGGCACTGGAAAATAAACCATTATTTAATAATTCAACAGCATCATCATATTTACAGAGTATCGTATCTGAAATTGCTGTAGATGTTAAGAAATCAGAAACATTCGAGAAAAATTACACTAATATTCAGAAGAGTATTTCAAATCAGAGAATGTCTGTCTCAGGCGTAGATGGTGATGAAGAAGCTATGAACTTAGTTAAATATCAGGAAGCATTTGAACTGTCTTCAAAGATGATTTCTGTAATGCAGCAGTTATACAATAAACTGATAAACGAAATGGGCGTATAAGGAGGTAATTATGAGAATTACAAATGGAATGTTAATAAACAACTCTTTAAGTAACATCAATAATAATAAAAGTATTAAGGATGGACTTAATACACAGTTAGCATCTACAAAAAAAATACAAAGACCTTCTGATGACCCGATTGTTGCAATAAGAGCCCTGAGATTTCGCTCAACATTGGCTGAGATTGAGCAGTATCTTGGAAAAAATATTCCAGATGCAACTTCGTGGATGGAATCTACAGATAAAGCACTTGAAGATGTAGTAGGAATACTTGGTGATATAACAGAATACTGTAATCAGGCGGTTAACGGATACTATGATACTACAGATAAAAATACAATTGTGGAAACATTAAAGGCATTCAGAGATCAGATTTACAGTGATGCCAACGCAGATTGTGCAGGAAGGACCATATTTACGGGGTATAAGACAGATGGTACCCTTACATATACCACGGATAGTAACAAGAAATACGAAATTACGCAGAAGTTTAATTCGGATGGATTAGATACAATAGCAAAAGTTACAAATGGTCTTGATGTATCAAAGATAAATAATACTACAATCGGAGGTACGGATGTATCTTCTATAAAACTGCCTAATCAGGTGAACGCTTACAGATTAAGGCTGGCATATGATGAACTTGATACAACGGCAGGAGTAAACATCAAACTTACAGAGAGTGGAGAAAATATTACATCTGCAACAATGAAATCGACAGATACAGGAGCATATGAACCGGGAGATGATGAAGCATATTATTTAGCAGATACCGGTGAATTAATACTTGGCAAAAATGTATATGCGAAATTATCATCTGCACAGCAAGGTACAGATGGAACCAGTTTTCAGGTTACATATACAAAAGAAGGATTTAAGAAGGGAGAACTTGACCCGACCCAGTATTTTGACTGTGTTGATAAAACTGATGCCGATTCGGATAAGTGGGTTACATACTCAAAGAGAAATCAGGAAATAAATTACGAAATCAACTTTAATCAGACAATTAAGATTAATACACAGGGAAAAGACGTATTTAATCAAGATATGACAAGAGACTTAGATGATATAATTGATTCGGTGAATTATGCTTTGAATGTGGAAAACAATAAGACTAAACTTCAGTCATTATATGATAATTCCACGGAAGGCAGCAGCGAACAGACCAAATATAAAGAACTTTTGGATTTGTGTGAAAGAGAATTAGATATTGCCAAAGAGAATATGAAGACAGCGTTCACTTTCGGTCTTGACAGTTATACAAAACATCAGGCTTCAGTCAGTCTTGCACAGGCAGATGTGGGTTCAAAACTTAAAAGACTAGAACTTAATGAGAGCAGATTAGAGGCACAGAAGACAACTGTTAAAAATTTAAAGAGTATAAATGAAGATGTTAATGTGGCTAATGTGGCAATTGAACTTACAGAGGCAGAGAGCATTTATGATGCATCACTTGCGGCAGCAGCGAAAGTTATTCAGAATAAACTATTAGATTTCTTATAAGAAATATTTATGGTATAATAAATATATCGATATATTACGTATGAATATAGTAAAGAAAGGTCGGAGAATATGAAGGTAGAGACAAGGCTGTTTGGAAAAATAGAAATTGATGTCACGAAAATTATTAATTTTAGCAATGGAATAATTGGATTTGAAGAACTTAAGCAATTTATGATAATGCATGATACAGAATCTAAAGATGGCAAAATACTATGGATTCAGTCAATAGATGATGGAGATATTGCACTGCCGGTCATCGACCCGCTTTTGATAAAAGAGGATTACAATCCAACTGTTGAAGATGAATTGTTTAAAAATATAGGAGAGATTATAAACGAAGAAATATTAGTGCTTACAACTTTAACGGTACCATCTGATATTACAGAGATAACAACGAACCTTAAAGCACCGGTTATTATTAATCCTATAACCATGAAAGGATGTCAGATAATAGTTGACAATGATGATTATCCGGTGAAATTCCCGATTTATGATATTCTTAAGCCGGAAGCTAAGGAGGGTGAATAATATGCTTGCATTATCGAGAAAAAAAGATGAAGCTATTGTTATTAATAATAATATAGAAATAACAATATTAGAGGTAAAAGGCGACCATGTAAAACTCGGAATATCCGCACCCAAATCAGTTCCTGTTTACAGGAAAGAAGTATATTTACAGATTCAGGAATCAAACAGGGAATCTGCAAATGTAATTGCATTGGATGAATTGAAGAATTTATTGAAATAGTTATAAACATTTACAAAAAAAGTGTCGATAAATAAAACAAATGTTAAAATGGTATTTTCACATGGAGGTGATTATTATGGCAATTGAAGGAGTAACAGGAGCAGTCGCATCATATCAGACTGCACCGCAGGTAACAAAAGCCGAACAGAACGACCCGGTTCGCACAGTTAACAGTTTTTCAGATGCCGATGGAACAGTAAGTGAAATCAGTAAAGACACAAGGATAGTGAATAATGCTGATGGTGCAGCGCCTAATAACAATAATGAGAAGAGCGGCACTAACAGACAGATGTCTGAAGAAACTATGAAACAGACGCTTAGTGACATTAATAAGAAACTTAATAATACGGAATGTGTATTTGGTGTGCATAAAGCGACTAACAGGGTGACTATTCAGATTATTGACAAGGATACGAAGGAAGTTATTAAAGAAGTGCCGCCGGATAAAACATTGGATATGATTGCAAAAGCATGGGAATTGGCAGGCATAATGGTAGACGAACGATTATAGAGAAATGTAATATAGTAAAGACGGTGGACACATCGCAGAAAGAGGTAAAATATGAGTGGAGGCGTATCAATTTCAGGTTTGGTATCTAACTTAGATACGGATTCTATAATTACTCAGCTTGTATCAGCATATTCTGTTAAGAAAGATAATTATGTAAAAGCACAGACAAAACTTGAATGGAAACAGGATGCATGGAAAGCGTTAAATACGAAGATTTATAATTTTTATTCATCAACACTTAGACCGATGAGTTTTTCAAATGCATTTTCAAAAAAGATATCTTCTGTTGACAGTACAAAAGCATCTGTAACGGCAGGCAGTGATTCTGTTTCGGGAACGCAGAAACTGAAGATTAATCAGCTTGCCAAATCAGGATATCTGACGGGCGCAGTGGTTAAGAAAAGTGACAGTAATGCTACAACGAGCATAACAGGCAAAACAAAATTGTCGGAACTTGGGATAGAAGATGGGAGCAGCATTAGTGTTGTGGTAAATGGTAAAAGTAAAGATATTACTTTGAATGGTAACACAACAGTAAATGAGGCTATAGTAAAACTCAAAGATGCAGGTGTAAATGCAAACTTTGATGAAAATAATCAGAGATTCTTTATAAGTTCTAAATCAAGTGGTGAAGCAGGTGATTTTTCGCTTATTGCCAACAATGCATCAGGTATGAAAGCTATGAGCAGTATGGGACTTAATGCGGCAACAGATGCAGATGTGGAACAGTACAGATATTGGGCGGGGGTTACAGATGATGACATAGCCAAATATGTTGATACAGATTATACAAAGAAGAAAACTGCACTTTATGACCTTAGTGATACGACTTCAATGGATAAGTTAAAGACTTCATTACAGAAGGCATTAGATAAAGCTAAAAAGGATAATGAGAGCATTGCTAAGAAGAATGCGGTAATTGATTACAGATTGGATGCAGTGACAGAAGTATCTTCAATGAATTTTGAGGACAGGGCCTCTTTATTAGAATCCACAACATCAAGAATAAGTGAATTATCTTCTAAGGAAGAACTTACGGATGAAGAAAAAACTGAATTAGAAGGATTGCAGGCTAAACGTCAGGTTTATGTAGACGCAATGAACGATACTTTTGATTCGGACAAATATACAGAAACACTTGAGAAAACGAAGTCAGATAATGAGAAAGTCATGGATGCCAATACAGAAATCATTAATACTAATACTGCAGCATTAGCAGATGATGAAGGTTTTACCAATTATGTAAATGGTTTAAATGACAATATTAATAAGTCAAATGAAGAATTAAAACAAAATATTTTAGACGCATATAATACAAAACGTACAAATGCACAGGCGTATGTAAGTGCATATGATATAGTTAATGATGAGTCAGCAGATAAAACCAGTGAAGAATATCTTAATGCATTAGCATTTTTAGGCAACAATGTTTCATCAGGAACTGGTGCTGTAAGAATTCAGGGTCAGGATGCGATTATTGAACTGAATGGTGCAACATTTACATCCACATCTAATAACTTTCAGGTTAATGGATTTACGATTACGGCTAATCAGCTTACAGGTGATGGTGAAGAAATTTCAATTACAACAGAAACAGATACCAAAGGTATCTATGATATGATTAAGAACTTCTTCACGGAATATAATGGTCTGATTAAAGAAATGGATTCACTTTATAATGCAGATTCTGCCAAGGGATATGAACCTCTTACTGATGACGAGAAAGATGCAATGACAGACACTGAAGTAGAGAAGTGGGAAGAGAAGATAAAAGGTGCATTACTTAGAAGAGATGATACATTACAGTCTGTGTCAGATGCTATGAAAAATGCATTTCAAAAAGGATATACCATTGATGGTAAGAATTATACATTATCGTCATTTGGAATAAAGACAGGTGGGTACTTTGCATCAGGAGATAATGAAAAGTCGATTTTTCATATAGATGGAGACTCTTCAGACAGTATGACATCAGGCAATAAGGATAAACTGTTAGCAGCTATTGCGTCAGATCCGGATATGGTATGCAGTTTTTTTAACCAGCTTACACAAGGCGTATATAATGAACTTAGCGATAAGATGAAGGGAACTACTCTCAGCAGCACATATACAGTGTATAATGATAAATTAATGAAAACTGAATATAGTGAATACACTAAGACTATTTCAAAATGGGAAGAGAAGATAGCAGCATATGAGGAAAAATACAGAAAACAGTTTACTGCAATGGAAACTGCACTTTCAAAATTGAATTCTAACAGTTCTGCATTATCGGGATTATTAGGTTCATAAGATAATATTAAAAATCGTAACTGTCCGAATTTGATTTATATACATTGGACAGTTACAATAACATAAAAGGAGAAAATGACATGTCATTTGGTAATCCATATGCAAACTATGCAAATACTAAAATACAGACAGCAACTCCAGCACAATTAACGCTGATGCTTTATGATGGAGCAATCAAATTCTGCAATCTTGCAATAAATGCCATAGACAATAAACAAATTGAGGAAGCGAATGTTAATATTAAAAAAACTGAAGCAATAGTTGCTGAGTTTCGTGCAACGCTTAATTTTAAATATCCTGTGGCGGAAGATTTTGATAAAGTATATGAATATTTATTGGATAGGCTGTTGGAAGCGAATTTACATAAAGATAAAGAGATATTAGAAGAAGTATTATCACATTTAAGAGTGATGAGAGATACCTGGGTTGAAGTAATGAAAAGTGCAAAATAAAGGGATGAGGTGACTAACCTTAATGGAGAATAGCAGAGATTATATAACTATATTGACGGAAAGTTTAAAGAAGAAGATTAAGATTTTAGATGAAATACTTGGTCTTAATCAGATACAGTTAGACTCGGTATCAGGTAAAGATATTGATGGTGATAAGTTTAATGAAACTCTTGAGAAAAAAGATGAATGTATTAGAGAAATAGAAGAATTAGACAAGGGTTTTGAATCAGTATACAATCACGTTAAAGAGGAAATAGTTGACAATAGTTCAGTTTATGGTGAGGAAATATTAACACTTAAGCAATTAATTGCTGATATTACTGAGAAATCAATGGAAGTACAAATTAGCGAAAAGAGAAATGAACAGGCTGTACTTAAGAAAATGTCAGATGAGAAAATTAAGATACACCAGTCAAAAAATGCTAATAAAGTAGCTTCTAATTACTATAACAGCATGAATAAAGTTAATTATGTTGATCCACAGTTTATGGATAAGAAAAAATAAAAAAAATTAATTTAGGTATTAAGTATTCGGAAATTATTCCGATATAATATACAAGTAAAACAAAACAAGTAATTTACTTAACGGTAACATACTAATGGAGCGTACGGCCAAAGGGAAGGTTACTAACTAAAAACAAGTCACCGGTAGCATGGATGCTACTGCGAATTCAAGGAGGAAAACATTATGGTAGTACAACACAATCTTACAGCAATGAACACTAACAGACAGTTAAGCATCACAACAAACGCTCAGGCAAAATCAACTGAGAAATTATCTTCAGGTTACAGAATCAACCGTGCAGGTGATGATGCAGCAGGTTTAACAATTTCTGAAAAGATGAGAAGTCAGGTAAGAGGTCTTAATAAAGCTTCTTCAAATGCACAGGATGGTGTTTCATTAATTCAGACAGCTGAAGGTGCTTTAAATGAAGCTCATTCAATTCTTCAGAGAATGAACGAACTTTCTACACAGGCAGCTAATGATACAAATACATCATCAGACAGAACAGCTATCCAGCAGGAAATTGATGCTTTAACATCAGAACTTGACAGAATTGCTTCTACAACACAGTTCAACACAATGAACTTACTTGATGGCAAATTCGCATCAAAGAAACTTCAGGTTGGTACTCTTGAAGGACAGAAGATTTCAATCAAAATTGCAACTATGAATGCTACAGCACTTGGTGTTGCAAGTTTGTCAATGGCTTCATTTGGAAAAGCTGGTTCAGCAATGACAAAGGTTCAGCAGGCTATTAGTAAGGTATCTACACAGCGTTCAGCACTTGGTGCTTTACAGAACAGATTAGAGCATACAATTGCTAACCTTGATACAACATCTGAGAATACAAGTTCAGCAGAATCTCGTATTCGTGACGTTGATATGGCTCAAGAAATGGTTGAGTACAGCAAGAACAATATTCTTGCTCAGGCAGGTCAGTCGATGTTAGCACAGGCTAACCAGTCTACACAGGGTGTTCTTTCATTATTAGGCTAATCGTCAATAATACTATCATAAAAGAGTCACATTCTTCGGAATGTGGCTTTTTTGTATTTTTTTGTATTATTTTAATTAGAAAAATGCCGATATATATTTAAATATAGTAGAATGGAGAAGTATATGGAAAACAATGATATATATTTAAATAATTTAAGTGTATTGAAAAAAAAATATTCGGAAATATATGATTATGTGTCTGTAAAAGAAAATATAGAAGATATATTCTGGGATAAATCAGGGGCAGATGAAGATATTATGGCAATAAATAGAATGAACAGATTGTATTATCTTAATAGTAGGTATTCAGATGATGAATTTAGTGATAAATGGGCGGAACAGTATAAAAAAGTAAATTATAAAGCGGTTTTTGTTATATTTGGTTTATCAAATTTTTCATATATAAAGAAACTATTATCACATACCGGAAGAGAAAATTTGTTTCTCATTTATGAACCTGATAAACAAATATTTGCAAAAGCAATCGAAAAGGCTGATATAGCAGAAATATTAGAAAGGAATAATATTTTTCTGTGTGTAAAAGAGTTAAACGATGATTATCTTGCAGAGTTTATTGTGTTAGCGATGGATTATGCAAGAATTAATCTTGTGAAATATTGTTGTATGCCAAATTATGATGAACTGTATCCGAATGAATGGAAGAGTGTAATCAAGAGCATTAAAGAGAGATTTGAAATTGTTATAATGAGCAGAAATACGGAGATATACTTTGCCAAAGAGTTTGTTAAAAATATTATTCTGAATTGTAGAGATATGGTAAATGAATATTCGATGTCACAGTTGAAAGACGCATTTAGAAAACTGTCTTATATACAGAAGGTACCGGCAATAATTGTTTCGGCAGGTCCGTCACTTGATAAAAATATATCAGAACTAAAACAGGCAAAGGGAAAATCATTAATAATAGCTGTTGATACAGCAATTAAATCGCTTCTGAAAAATGATATAATACCTGATTTATTAATCACGGTTGACCCGCACAAACCACCTATTCTGTTTATGAATCCGAAATTCAAAGACATACCTATGGTAGTCTGTGCATATTCGAATTGTGATCTATGGGTATTGCATAATGGAAAAAGATTCTATTTTGCGGAAGAGAAATCTTATATGTCGGATTTATTCAAGTCAGTTACGGGTAAGACTATGCAGTCGACTGAATCAGGTGGTTCAGTTGCAAACAATGCATTTTCACTGGCGCAGGTGCTTGGATTTAAGACTATAATATTTGTAGGACAGGATTTGGCTTATGTGGGAAAGAAACTGCATGCTTCAGGAGCATATGGCGATACTGAAAAAGATAAAATTGCAAAAAATAAAAAATATATTGAAGTTGAAGATATATATGGAGATAAAGTATTAACGGAAAATAACATGAATCTCTATAGGAAATGGTTTGAAACACAGATAGTAAGATACCCTGAATTGAAAGTGATTGATGCAACCGAGGGTGGGGCGAAGATAGAGGGAACAGAAATTATAACGCTTAAAGAGGCGATTGAAAGAGAATGTATAACAGATGAAGCATTTGACAGAGTTATTGATAATATAGAAAGACCTATTAATGAAAATGATGCTGAGAAACTTTTGAATGAAATTGATAATATTGCTGAAAGTTTAGATACTGCAAAGAAAGAAATAAAAAAAGGTATTCGTAAATATGAAAAACTCGAGGAGTTATCAAGAAAGGGCAAAACGAATGGTGCAGAGTTCAAAAAAATCGTTACCGAAATAGATGAAATAACAAAATATGTAGAAGATGAACCAATATTAGAACTTGCTAATACATATGAAAGATTTACGGAATATGAAGTGCTTGGAACTGTATACAATACAAAGGATGAAGTTCGTGATGAAATCAGAGACATAACTAACAGTGGAATAAAAATGTTAAATGCCTACATAAAAGGTATAGATATGCTGTTAAACGATGTCAAAAAAGAAAAAGAAATTTCAATGAAAGAATTGCTGATAAATATAAATGAAATATTAAAGAATATAGCAGAAATAGAGAGTTATGAAAAAGAGGGAGTATGGTTAAAAGTAAATGAACATATGAAACCATTATATAAATCTATTGTAAGAAGCATTAATATTCTGATGAATATAGAAGATTCTGAAGCAAAATCTCTGAAACAGTGTTTGGGTAAAATAGTAGAAATTCATACAGAAGATAATATGGAAGAACTAACAGAAATAATAAACGGTGAATTAAGGCAATTCTGTAGCAATATAAAAAAAGAATATGAATAGACTGTGAGTAGTTAACGATTGTAATATGAATGAGTTTGGGAAGGATGGCATATGAAAGAAAAGATTCTGAATTTAGAAAACTTAATAAGTGAAATTGAAAAGGTGTATATGCTGGTCGGCTATGGAAACCGGAAGGAAGGTTTTGATGCATTAACAAAATTAATGCCGGAACTGAGTAAGAATCTTGGAGAATTTTTAGATAATGCGGGAAAGTTCTCCGAGATGGGAATTGATATACCGGAAGATGTGATTGTACAACAGATACATAATCTGGCAGAAGCCATTGAGAATAAAGACAGTATTCTTTTAACCGATACATTGAATTATGAAATAAAGAATACACTATTATTTTACATTGACATTATCAGGGAATTGGAAAAAGAAAATATTGTGGTATAATATTATAAAGTAAATTACGAAGGAATGAGGTAGCAAAATGCTTAATGGCAAATCAATATTAATAACAGGTGGTACAGGATCGTTTGGCAATGAATTCACAACATATGTGTTAAATCATTATAATCCGGAGAAAATTGTAATTTATTCAAGAGATGAATTTAAACAATTTATGATGGCAGAAAAATTTAAAGAATATGCAGATAAACTTAGATTCTTTATTGGTGACGTCAGAGATGAGAGCAGATTAGAAAGAGCATTAAATGGAATTGACTATGTTGTACATGCAGCAGCAATGAAACAGGTTCCTGCATGTGAATATAATCCTTTAGAAGCAATTAAGACTAATATTGAGGGTGCCACAAATGTGATAAATGCTTCACTGAATACGAGTGTAAAGCGGGTAGTTGCGTTATCAACAGATAAGGCTGTTAATCCGGTTAATTTATATGGTGGAACAAAATTAGTTTCAGATAAGTTATTTATTTCTGCTAATGCCTATGCAGGTAAACAGGATATTAACTTTTCACTTGTACGTTACGGAAATGTTGCAGGAAGCAGAGGTTCTGTAATACCATTCTTTGATGAACTTATTAAAAAAGGAGTAACAGAGCTGCCAATTACCGATTTCAGAATGACAAGATTCTGGATAAGCCTTGAAGAAGGTGTAAAACTTGTAATTAAGGCATTGACAGAGGCAAGAGGTGGAGAAACATTTATTTCAAAGATACCTTCTTTTAAAATTACGGATTTGGCAAAAGCAATGGCTCCTGAATGTAAACCTGTTGAAGTTGGAATTCGTCCGGGTGAGAAATTGCATGAAATAATGGTTACTCGTGAAGATTCACTTCATACTTATGAATATGATAAGCATTTTATTGTATATCCACAGGTTAACTGGTGGGATGAAAGTAAAGTTATTCCGGGTGGAAAAAGATTAGAATATGGTTTTGCATATAGTTCAGATAATAATACGGAATGGTATTCGGTAGAAGACTTGAAAAAATTACTTGAAGAAGAGTATTACGAAAAAAGCCACTAGGAAAGAGATGAAACAGAATGCATTATATACCTTATGGAAGACAGAGCATTAATGAAGATGATATTCAGGCTGTTATAGAAGTATTGAAGTCTGATTTTCTTACGACAGGACCAAAGATTGCAGAATTTGAAAGGAAATTTGCTTCTTATGTAGGAGCAAAATATGCAGTAGCAGTTTCTAATGGAACGGCAGCGTTACATATTGCCTGTATGGCAGCAGGACTGAAGAAAGGTGACGAAGTTATTACAACACCAATAACATTTGCAGCCTCGGCTAATTGTGCCTTATATTGCGGTGCAACACCTGTTTTTGCTGATATTGACCCGGTAACTTATAACATTTCTCCGGAATCAATAGAAGCATGTATTACAGATAGGACGAAAGTTATAATTCCAGTGCATTATACAGGTCAGGCATGTGATATGGATAAGATTCATGAGACAGCTAAAAGGCATAATCTTCTCATAATTGAAGATGCAGCACATGCAGTCGGTGCGGAATATAAAGGGCATAGAATAGGAACTTTGTCTGATATGACAGAATTCAGTTTTCATCCTGTGAAACATATTACATGTGGAGAAGGTGGCATTGTTACAACAAACAGTGAAGAATTGTATGAGAAATTAAAACTTTTCAGGACTCATGGAATAACTAGAGATGAAAGGTATCTGCACAAGACAGACGGACCCTGGTACTATGAGCAGCTTGAATTAGGATATAATTACAGAATTACTGATATACAGGCAGCACTTGGAATAAGCCAGCTTGACAGGATAGAATTATTCCTAAAGAAGAGAAGAGATATTGCTAAAAAGTATGATGAGGCATTTGAAAAAATAAGCGGAATTACTATACCCTTGCAGGCAGAATATTCTCTGAGCGCATATCATTTATATGTCATCAAAGTGGACAAGAGTATTCGTAAAGAATTGTTTGAATTCTTAAGAGCAAATAATATCGGTGTTAATGTACATTATGTTCCAGTGTACACATTTCCGTATTACAGAGAACACGGATATGAAAATGTGAAATGCGAAAATGCAGAGAAATTGTATGAATCAATGATAAGTTTGCCGATGTATTATGATTTGACAGAAGAAGAACAGAATTATGTAATAGAAAAAGTTAAGGAATTTATTCAGAAATGAAATAGACAGCAGACGTTCTAAAGGATTAATAAAGTATTTCCGATATATAACACAGTAGATTGTATATGCTGAATTTAATTCCTATATGGAGGTAAGTATGCAAAAAAATATTAAGATAGGAAACCATTTGTTATCAGATGAAGAACCGACCTATATTGTTGCAGAGATGTCAGCAAATCATAATATGGATTTTAATCGCGCAAAGGAAATTATAAGAGCAGCCGCAGAGGCAGGAGCGGATGCAGTTAAGATACAGACATATACACCTGATACAATTACAATTGATTGTGATGATTCATGCTTTATGACACAGAGTAAACTCTGGGAAGGCATGACATTGTATGAGTTATATCAAAAGGCTTATACACCATGGGAATGGCAGAAGGAACTTATGGAGTATGCGGTTGAATTGGGCATCGACTTTTTCTCGTCGCCATTTGACTTAAGTGCAGTTGATTTTTTGGAACAACTTGATGTTCCGGCATATAAATTAGCTTCGTTTGAAATAAATGACATACCGCTTATAAGGAAGATTGCAAGAACAGGAAAACCGGTTATTATTTCAACCGGAATAGCATTTTTAGAAGATATAGAACTGGCAGTAAATACATGCAGAGAAGAAGGAAATGATAATATTATTTTACTTAAATGCATTTCAGCCTATCCTTCACCATATGAACAGATGAATTTAAAGGTAATACCGAATATGGCACAGGTTTTTGAATGTATGACGGGTCTGTCTGACCACTCGCTTGGAACTGAAACTGCAATTGCAAGTGTGGCGTTAGGTGCTAAGATGATAGAGAAGCATTTAACTTTAAAAAGAGAAGATGGTGGACCGGATTCTTCATTTTCAATGGAGAAAGAAGAGTTTGCACAAATGGTAAGGCAGATTAGAAATACCGAAAAAGCATTAGGCAGAATCACATATGAACTTACACCTAAACAGATAGAGAACAGAACAGGTTCAAGGTCATTATTTGTTGTAGAGGATATCAAAGCAGGGGAAAAGTTTACTGAGAAAAATGTAAAATCCATAAGACCGGGAATAGGGATGCACACAAAGCATTATTCAGAAGTGCTTGGAAAAGCTGCAATATGTGATTTAGAAAAGGGAACACCAATGGATTGGAAATATTTGGGATAGAGGAAAAGAGTTTTAAAAACGCTTGGAAATGAGGATTATTATGGAAAATGATAAAATAGCTATTATAACGGCTAGAGGCGGAAGCAAACGAATACCGGGAAAAAACATAAAAGACTTCTGTGGTAAGCCAATTATTGCCTATTCGATTGAGGCAGCATTAAAAAGCGGAATATTTACTGAGGTTATGGTATCAACTGACAGTGAGGAAATAGCTGATATTGCAAGAGAATATGGAGCAAGTGTTCCGTTTATGAGAAGTGCTGAAACAGCAAGTGATTATGCTACAACATCAGATGTAATTATGGAAGTATTGAAGAGGTATAAAGAGAAGAATATGGAGTTTGGATATATGTGCTGTATTTATCCGACAGCACCATTTGTAACACCCGAAAAACTCATTGAAGCCATGAATATTATAGAACAGAATGACGTGGTAGAGGTTATGCCTGTAGTTCCGTTTTCGTATCCGCCACAGAGATGCTTCGTTATTGATGAGAGCCATTATATGAAGTACAAATATGAAC
>CAZQRO010000020.1:0-26134 GCA_964595785.1 uncultured Eubacterium sp. | reverse complement strand
TCTTGCTGCTTCTACAAGCTGTGCTTTGTAATCCGCAAATGAAAGTGCTGATAAATCTGCTGGTGAAAGATAATTCTCTGTATCATCATATGTACACCAGCCAATTGTGTAATCAACTGCTTCGCCATCTTCTGCTGTCATTGTGATACCATATGTTGCTGAATCAAAATATACTGTTACTTTACGAGCTGCATCTGTAAGAGTTACTCTGATACTTGTTAAGTTGTTTGCACCTGCTGTTGCAACATCTGAAGGTTTAACACTAGGTACGCCTAAGATTGTTCTGTTCCATGGGCTTTCAACATCATAGTCATAAGCACAAACAGAGAATCTGTGATCATAATCACCAGCTGAATCTGCTGATGCAGGAACATTGATTTCTAAACTGTAAACACCCGGATGATCTGTCTCTTTCATAACGTTATTAAGTGACTCTGGTGCCCATGCATCTGGTGATGTCATAGCTGAACCAACTGTGTAAAGTGTCTGTCCTTCTTCGATTGTGTCAAGTACGCCTGGTGCTTCTGTTTCTTCTTCAGCATAAGCTGCTGTTAATGAACCAAGAACCATTGTTGCTGTTAATAAAGAAACAGCGATTTTCTTAATAGATTTTCTCATTTCTAAATCCATCCCTTCTTATATTTGTTTTTTGACACTCTTGTCAATGTGATTATTATAATACATTTTGTTTTTGTGTGCAAGCAATTTTGTCGTTTTTTTTAAATTTAGTTAATAATTTATTTAAAATTTATGCACATTTACTTCAACTTTAAAAATTAATATACTTTTTAATACCATTATTTATAAAATATTTACTTGTTATTGCATATTACGTATGTTAAAATACCCACAGTTATATTTATAGAAAGGAAACTTGATTTTTATGGAAATAAATGACAATAAAGATGAAGAGGTTAAAAAGACTGCATTAGATAAAGATTCGGAGATATATAACAAAAATCGTTCCGAAACTCTTAATAAGGAAGAATTTAAACAGTTATCCAAACGTGAAAAGTTTTTATACTATAAAGAATATTATGTTCCTTACATATTAATAGTTTTAGTTATTATTATTGCAATGACATATGTGGTTGTTTCTTTAAGAAAGACCGAGAAGACAAAAGATACCTTTTACTGTGGTATGATTAGCGGTGTACAATTTGATAAAGAAACCATGGATGCCATGCCGGGACTATTTACTGATTATCTTAAGAATGAAACTGATTATGATGGCTATATTAATTCTGAGAGAACATTTTTTGAAGTATTCTACGCTACATTTACTGATGATATCAAACTTGATGGTTTTTATGATAAAAAGCGATTTGATGTATTTATTACGCGGGATGATACATTCAAGAATTATGTTGCAAGCAAAACTATTACAGATTTATCTACTGTCTTGCCTGAAGATTTATTAAAGAAACTTGATGACAGATTAATTTATGCAACTACTGATGAAAGCGAAGAGGCTGTTCCTTATGGAATACTTCTTAACGATATTGATTATGAGTTTTGCGATGGTGCAGGCAAGTCAATTGACCCTCCGGTTCTTTCCATTCCATGTAATACAAAACGTATCGATGTTGCAATTCACTTCATTCAATTTATAACACAATAGAACTTTATTATTATATGATTCAAGTTAATAGTTAGTGACATAATTACAAAAAACAGCTGTGTACAATTAATTACACAGCTGTTTTTATGATTGGCATTAAGGTGTCAGTTTATTTCTTTCGTAATTATTTCAAAATAACTATTGCATTTGGAGGAAGAACTATCGTATCTTCTACCTGATATGGTTTATCTTCTCCTACTGCTAACATTCCCTGAATACATGTGTATCCGTTTGTTTCTCTTGACAATGTAACTGTTTTAGTTTCTTGTTTATCAGTATTTGCAAGAATTATTATCCTGCTGTCATTATATGTCTTAGAAATTGCACATATATCTTCATCTGTTACTTCTGATAATATTTCAATACTTCCCCTTGCGATTTCAGGAAATATATTTCTAAGTTTAAGTGACTGTTTTACATAAGAAAGAATAGATGCATCATCTTTTTCCTGTTCTTCTACTGATGCAAATCTATTAATGACATAATTCTTGTCCATATTAACAGGACCATTAGTCTGACCTGTTGTATCTGTGGCTGACCAAATCATTGGAGAACGTTTATTCTCATCGGCACCTGTACCACCAATACCTATCTCATCTCCATAATATATATATGTTGAACCATTTAAAATACTTAACAAGCCATGAGCAAACTTAATCTTATTCGAATCAAACGCAAGATAGTGTGCAGGTCTGTTCAAATCGTGGTTACTGATAAATGATGCCTGTATGGCTGTATTAGAATAACCCGCAAGTGTATCCTGTGTTGTCTTAAGTGCATTTGCAAAGTAAAGTCCATTATAAGTCTTATCTGCCCCTTGAGATACAAGGGCTATATTTCCATCAAAGCTTGCATAACTGAAATCAAATGCACTGTCCATTCCACTTTCAACATATCTCGCATAATCTGCACACCAGGTTTCGCCTACAATATAAGCCTCTGGATTAACCGACTTCACATAATTATTAAACCATGTCAATACTTCTACATTCTTAGCTGTATCACCCGAGAAATACTCCTTTGCTGCATCAAGTCTGAAACCATCTACACCCATATCAAGCCAGAATTTTGATATATCTTCAAATTCTTTTCTTACATCAGGATTATCAAGGTTCAAATCCGGCATCTGCTGTGAAAACATTCCTTCATAATAATAATCTGATGTTCCTGCCTGATAATAATTTCCACCCGGATTACCTTTTACAAATGTGTAATAATTTATATATTTACAATCTGCTGCATTTGGTTCCTGTCCCTCCGGAAGATTCTGCAGATACTCTTTCGCTGCCTTAAACCATGGATGTGCAATTGATGAATGATTCATAACGAGGTCAATAATCACTGTTATTCCACGTTTATGACATTCTTCTAATAACTTTTTGAAATCGTCCATTGTTCCATATGCTTTATCAATTGCCTCGTAATCCATTACATCATATTTATGATATGATGCAGAAGGACCAATTGGCATAAGCCATATACCATTTATTCCTAAATCTGTATCTGTTGTATCATCGCCATCGTTCAGATAGTCAAGTTTACTGATTATTCCCTGTAAATCTCCCATTCCATCTCCATTGCTGTCACAATAAGACGCAACAAATATTTCATAATAGTTTCTGTTCTTGTCATCAATTACATTTAATTTTGACTGTAACTGTGCTAAAACCTCTTCTCCTTCAAGTTTAATCTTTGCTGTTGTTTCTTCAGTTGAAGGTTCTTTGGTCTTATTATTGGATTTGTTATCATTTTTGCCGCATCCGGTTAATGCAAATGTTGCAACTAATAATAATGCCAGTACTTTCGCAGCAACCTTCTTACTTAAAAATTTGTTTTTCAATGTTTTTCTTCCTTTCTTCAAAAAAATCACCGGTTTCCCCGGTGATTTTAATTATCCTATATTTAATAGATTTTAGCAAGCAATTTATAACCTCTTCCTGATATTCTAATAACTATTTCAAACTGTTATTATTTTTCTTCTTATATGTCATATCAGATGTGAGTATATAGAACATAAATATTATGGTTATTATTTTCTCGAATATAAAGAACGTCATGGCAACTGACTTGAGCGGCATAGATATATATTCACACAAAATGCATAAAAACATTATTTTCCACAGCATATTCATTCTTTTAACCTGATAATTACTGTTTTTGCCCTGTAATGCCGATAAATTCTGTATAAACATAAATATATTGAGCAAAAATCCCAATTCTAATATGGCACTCATTATTACCACAATATTTTCATTCATTTTATATATTATTCCATACATATCCAGCAAATAAGCCATATATGAAAATGCAAAGGTTATTCCTGCCGTTATCATACCCTGTTTTGTGGCGATTTTTATCGAATTATTTTCTTTATTATTTTTCCTAAACTTGTAAAACTGATAAATCAGTATCGCATATCCTATAAAATCAGGAAGCAAATCAAAATTAGCCTTTCCATTAGGACTTATTACTGCATCAAAAGTTATTAAGAAAAATGCAACTATTACTTTTATCATTATTAGTTTCTGCTTCTCCCAAATATTCTTAAAAGCCTTAAGAACAGGTTAATAAAATCAAGATATAATTGCATTCCACAATATAATGAAATTATATTTGCATCACTCATTTCACCACTTCTCGCCATAGCTTTCATCTTCTGAGTATCATAAGCAGTCAATACAACGAATATAAGTACACCCACATAATCTATCATCAGATTAAGTCCTGTACTATGAAGAAAGAAAACATTCACAACAGATACAAGAATCACTCCCCAAAGTGCCATTAATAAAAATGAACCAACTTTAGTAAGATTAATATGTGTGGTAGCACCAATAAGCGCCATTCCTGCAAACATTCCCGCTGTAAGTAATAAAACTTCCTGTATTGATCCGATATCATACGCATAGAAAATTACTGATAAGGTCAACCCGTTAATAATCGCATAAATTGCAAACAATCCCGTTGCAAGTCCGGTCTTTCTTTTACTTATAGCCACTGTTGCTCCGATTACTACTACAAATTCAGCAACAAGAAAAATTGGAAAGCTTGAAAATACCGCATTCGCAAGTGCATCATTATATACCACAAACGTTGCTGTTACTGCTGTTACCATTAATGCTGCTAACACAATCAGAAAAGATTTTGTCATTATCTTTGACTGCATTTCTGCACTGTCATATGTCTTTCCTGAATAATAATTACCTGTATTGTAGTTACCATTACTGTATCCATTAGAATTATAACCACCATTATTAGAATATGAATTACCATTCATGTTATCATGTTCTGTATAATAGGTATTATCATTTCTGTTTTCTCTGTTATCCATATAAATACCCAGCCTTTCCATATTTCAAAATTGTTTTCTGCTTTTCGTATCATATCACAGTGAAAATTCATAGTCAATGCAGTTCATACTTTTTTAAGAATTTGTATACGTTCAGAGACAAGTAATTTTGAATATTATGTTCACTGTGAATACTTGTATTCACAAGTAACATAATATTAGAAATTATTTGGCGGATACGCTCATTGTGAAAATTCGCAGGATTTTCACAATGAGTCTCTGAACATTATAAACTCATGTCATCAAATATATATGCGGATTTATGCTTGTATAAAAATCCAGATATATTTGATGACGAGGGGAACACCCCGTTATGAGCAAAAAACGCTGCGCAGCAGTGAAATATCACCGCAGGTGATTTTTGCGAATGGTGTGGTGTGAACTGTGGGTTATAATAACGGTGAAAGCATTCTAAGTATTGCATCAAACAACCTTCCAAATAAAGATTGTTTTCTATTTTCTAATGTCACCTGAAAAGATTTATTAAATGTTTCTAAGCAGTCTTCTTTAAGTGCCTTTATGGCTGATGTCTTATACAGGTATGTTCCACATTCGAAGTGAAGATACAGACTCCGGTAATCCATGTTAATTGTCCCTACCACACCAAACTTATCATCACAGACATAACTCTTAGCATGCATAAATCCCGGAATATACTCATATATCTTTACTCCTGCTTTTAGAAGGGGCGTATAATTTGAACGGGTAAGTCTGTAAACAATCTTTTTATCAGGTATTCCGGGTGTTACAATTCTGACATCCACGCCTCTCTTTGCTGCAAGACACAAAGCTATATTCATTTCATTATCAATTATTAAATATGGTGTGAAAATATATACATACTTTTCCGCCTGATTCAATATCTCAATATATACATTTTCTGCTAATGGCTCATCTTCAAGAGGTGTATCACAGAACGGCTGAACAAATCCATTCGCCAAAACATCTTTCTCTGCACGCTGCTCTGTTTTGAATCTCATAATGTCCGAATCATCTTTTCTGTATGCTCTCCATGTACCTAAAAACATTAATGTGAAATTCCATACTGCTTCTCCCCGTATTCTTACCCCGGTATCTTTCCAGTGACCATATTTTAATGTTTCATTAATATATTCATCTGACAGATTAATTCCGCCATTAAATGCCACTTTTCCATCTATAACCATTATCTTTCTGTGGTCTCTGTTATTCATAACTAACGATACCATTGGTACAAAAGGGTTAAACGCAAGGCAATGCATGTTTATTCCAAGACTTTCAATATACAAGTCATATTGTGGCGGTAATGTAGCCACGCATCCTATGTCATCATATATTATTCTCACCTCTACTCCCATTGCCGCTTTTCTTACAAGAATTTCTAAAATACTGTCCCACATTTTTCCTTCCTGAATAATAAAATATTCAAGAAAAATAAATGACTCCGCTTTTTCTAATTCTTCTAACATGTCCTCATACATATCTTCACCTACTTTATAGTAAGTTGTTTCTGTATTAGTCCATACCGGATATTCTGAAAAATTCGTTATATACTTTGATGTCTGGGCTGCCCTGACACTTATTTCATCGAGTTTGTCTAATGTATCTTTATCCTGTGGCATATACTTCTTAAGTTCATTATGCTCTAAATTAAGTTTTCTACGCATTTTCTTAGATGGCTTTTTATCACCAAATGACAGATAAAACAGACCTCCAAACAGCGGAAATACCAATATTAATACAATCCAGCCGATTCTATACGCCGGATTACCATCTTTACTCACAAGATATACCACCATTATCAAACTGAGAATCCTAAATATTACACCTATTATTGTTGAATATTCGGTAAGTCTGAATAACAGTAGTGATGTCCATGCCAGCTGTAATAAAATTATTAATACGGTAAGCAGTATTCGGTTAAAAACTTTTCTAAAATGTTCTTTCACTATATCAAATCCTTAAATTCAAATTTACGTTTTCCTTCTGCATAATCTGCCACAATATTACCATTACCAAACATTTTATACTTATAAGTACATAACCCCTCTAATCCGACAGGACCTCTTGCATGAAGTTTGCTTGTACTTATACCTACTTCTGCCCCAAAACCATATCTGTATCCGTCTGCAAATCTGGTTGAGCAGTTCTGATATACACCTGCTGAATCTACATACTGCATAAACTTTGCTGCAGCATCCTTATCTTCTGTGATTATACAGTCCGTATGATGAGAGCCGTATTTATTAATATGCTCAATTGCTTCATCAATATTTTCAACGATTTTAACAGAAATTATCAAATCCAGATATTCTGTTTTAAAATCTTCTTCTGTTGCCTCTTCGCAGTCAATAATCTTTTGAACTTCTTCCGTTCCACGAACCTCAACCATTTTATGTCTGAAGGCTTCATTTAACTTAGGAAGCAGTTTATCTGCTGCATCTTTGTGGACTAATAGTGTCTCTGTAGCATTACATACTGCGGTATACTGTGTCTTAGAGTCTATTATGACTCTGACTGCCTTATCCACATCTATTGCACTGTCTGCATAAATATGGCATATTCCATCTGCATGACCCATTACCGGAATCTTCGTATTGCTCATAATATATTGAACAAATGCATTAGAGCCTCTTGGAATAAGCAAATCTACAGACTCATGACATGCCAAAAGTTCACTTATCTCTTCTCTTGCTTCCACCTGCATCATACAATTTTCAGGCATTCCTGCACTGACTGCCGCTTTATAAATAGTATTAAATACTTCTCTGTTAGTATTCATTGCCTCACTGCCGCCTTTTAAGACAGCACAATTTCCACTTTTTATGCAAAGGGTTGAAATCTGAACCATGGCATCAGGTCTTGATTCAAAAATGACGCCTATAACGCCTATAGGGCATGATTCTCTTACCAGAAGTAAATCCGAATCAAGTTCACGTTTCATCAGTACTTTACCTAGTGGGTCCGGTAATCCGATAAGATCTTTAATGCCTTTTACCACATCATTTATCTTATCTTCATTAAACTTTAAACGTTTCAAGACCGGTGCCGTAAGGCCGTCTTCTTCTGCTTTTAATAAATCTGCCTCATTAGCTTTAATAATATATTCTTTATTAGCTGTAAGTGCATCTGCAATTGCCTTAAGAGCATTATTTCTGTTCTCTAATGTCGTCGCTGACATCTTAGAACTGTCTAACTTCATCTTTGCTGCCTGTTCTTTAATAGTCATGCTTATCTCCTACCTATCATATATATTTTCTATCACATAAATTTTGCGCCTGAGTGCGCTTTTGTCCTGATAAGTAAGTGTACCATACTTTTATTACTTTTGCACATAATTTTTATATTCGGCATAAATCCGCCGCTTAATCATGCCATTTATACAAAACAGCACTTATGATTGATACGAAAGGTACTGTCAGTACTATTCCTATACTGCCTGCCACTCCCTGCATTATTTCTCAAGTCCACTGACAACATTCTCACTTCCACTGTCTGCTCTCCGGCTCTTGTTCCGTTTTCCTGTATATTATCCTGTATTATATCAGTAACTACTGCCTTTTCAAATGTTCTTCCCGTTGTGGATACGAGTGAGGTCTTATCTACATTTCCTAATTTATTGATAACCAGAATATATATCAGAATAATAGAGGCAAGTATAAGTAGCCTTATAACCTGCCTCTTTCTGGTTACCAATTTATTTATAATTGGTATTTTATTCATTAGCTTCTTCTTTCTTACCTTTTACTTTTAATAATACTATTCCTGCTGCTGATGCAATGGCTGTAAGTGTACTTACTACAAACCATGTGTTTGAATCACCTGTCTTAGGATTAGATGATGAAACTTGTGTCTTTAAAGTTGTTGTCTTATCAGATGATGCTTCCGTTTTTGTAGATGTCTCTTTACTATCTGTTGCAGAAGTTGTGTTTTCCGTATCTTTTCCAGGCTCTTCTGTTGTTCCCTCCGGAATTTTTTCCAATGCCTTAATTGCATCTTCTACTGATGTATATGCACTTGCCACATCTACTTCTTGTCTGGCACTTATATCCATTGACCACGGAAATGTATGTGCATCAAAACATTCTTTTTTATGAAACCACGGATAACCGCCAAATATTTCGTCTGCACATTCCCCTGTCAGAACTACTGTTATCATCTTCCGCAATAAATATTTTAAAATTATTCACTCTTTTCTCCATTCCAAAGCGTATATACTGACCGCTGTCTAATAAACTAATTTAAATATGTTACTGTCTGTCACAAAATTTCCAATATTATATAATAGCAGTACGTCTGTATAACTGCCTTTTTCTATCATTTCCTTAACGCTGTCATTACAGTATCTTAAATCCACCACATCTATTCTGTCAAACTGTCCTTCCATAAACGGAATAAAACAATGTGCAAATGAATCTTTGATTACTAATATCTTTCTGTCATTTGAAGTACTTGTATTTATCTGCAGAAATTCATTATTTCCACAAAGAAACACACTGTATTTATCCTTTGATGCAAGTACTTCCATGTCATACATTGTATTTCTTATATCTTCGGAATTATTATATACAATATTAACTTTTGCATTATCCCTTGAATTATATATATAAATGTCATCAGGCGATATTCTCATATTTATCCTGGAACTCATAGTTCCAAAGAAATTATCTGAGACTTTCGTAATATCGTAATCCGTTGCAGCAGTTCCTGTACTGATACCGCATGATTTGGCGTACTCTTTATATGCATAGAATGCTCCAAGCGTAGTCCAGTGATGGTCTGTTCTGTAATATATGTATTCATCTCTGTGTTCTTTTAAGGTATCAGTCACATTTACCGTATATTCAGGTCTGATACTTTCATATACATTATTGATTATCTGTGTCTCATCTGCATTATATGCATATTTAGGCAGCCTGTCTGCCAGAATCTCTGATGCGTTCGGTATCAGCATAATTTTAAGATTTACTGATGTACCATATGTTTCTGCAAATGTCTTAAGATAATTATAATTGTCCTCTGCCTGTTCACTGGTGAATTTATCTTCTTCCTGCCTCTCAATCAGATAATCGCCTTTACCAAAATACACACCATTAACATCTCTTTTTGCCATTATCAAATCCGTATATGTTTTTAATCTAATCCAGTTATCCCGCAAAACAAACTGGTCTGATAAATACATCTCATAATCCTTTTGAAAACTTCCTGTTTCAACAGCATTAATTTCAAATTCAGGCATCGCCGCCATTATTCTGTTTTCATTTTCCGAAAAAAGTGTATCTTTCTTAAATATGCTGAATATCGTTATACCAAATATCATTATCAAAAAACACGCTGCTGTAATTTTATTTTTCACAATTTCCTCCATGCCGAATTTTCTTATATATCCTCCGTGCATAGAAATTCGCACAGGCGATGTACTAAGCTGCAATATTACTAATTTTTTTAAAATCTGAAATACAAAAACGGATTATATGTGGCGTCTACCAGATATGCTGTCACCAACACAAAAACCGTTATATAAAATACATTTACGAGAATTATCCTGACTGCCTCATTCTTTATCCTGTCTGTCAATAATTCTGCCACTTTCTTAGGTAGTGGTGTTGCACCGATAAATAGTATCACAAGCAGAATTATATTTGTATACAACAGATAAATTGACTGATTATTTCCGAATCCGCAGCTGTTTGCTCCAAACATTGCACATATATATTTTATCACATTACTCATTTTATCAAAAGAAAAGACTGCCCAGCCCATCATTACTATTAGCATAGTGTACAAATGGCTCAAAACTGCAGGTATTCTTTCAAGATATTTTCCAATAAACATTTTCTCGATTATAATTATCACGCCATAATACGCACCCCATAATATGAAGTTATACGCTGCTCCATGCCACAATCCTGTAAGAACCCATACAATTAAAATATTTCTAATATGTTTTGATATACTGCATCTGTTGCCTCCAAGAGGAATGTACACATATTCTTTAAACCATGTTCCAAGTGAAATATGCCATCTTCTGAAAAATTCCGTTATGCTTTTTGAGACATACGGATAGTTAAAGTTCTCTTTAAAATTGAAGCCAAACATTTTCCCAAGACCTATTGCCATATCAGAATAACCTGAGAAATCAAAATATATCTGAAATGTAAATGCCAGAATTCCAAGCCATGCCGTAAGTACCGGAATATTTTCCGGATTCATCTTACTTATCACAGACCAAAGTATTCCAATATTATTTGCCAGCAATACTTTTTTCCCAAGACCTATTATAAATCTTCCCACTCCATTTGCAAATGCATCCACACTCTCATGTCTCTTCTCTAACTCGCCTTCTATTGTTTTATATTTAACAATAGGTCCTGCAATAAGCTGTGGAAACATTGTCACATACGTTCCGAATGCGATAATATTTTTCTGTGCCTTTACATTTCCTCTATAGACATCAATAGTATATGACATTGTCTGAAATGTATAAAAAGATACACCAATAGGAAGTGCAATTTCAAGCATCCCAAATCCACTTCCTGTAATCTGATTGACTGTATGTATCAATAAATCTCCATACTTAAAAAATCCGAGTATCAAAAGATTAATTATTACCGAAGATATCACCATGCCTTTCTCCCATGTAATCTTTTCTTTATTCTTAAAATGTTCCACCAGTATTCCATGAACATAATTAACTGCTGTAGAAAAAATCATTATCCATACATAGCGTGGTTCACCCCACGCATAAAATAGCAGGCTCATAAAAAGCAATACACAATTTCTTAAACACCGCGGAACTATATAATACACTATTAATACAAGCGGTAAAAATCTGAATAAAAATAATAAACTGCTGAAAACCATTACCTAAACCGTGCCTTTCTAAAAGCATTTTACCTGTGTAATTATAACATTCTTATTCAGAATATTCCACCATAAAGAAAATCACTTTCATGCCTATCCATTACTTGTTTTGTAACTTGACATTTTCTGAAATCTCCAAGAACAGATGAAGGTAATGAATCCGTACAAACGATATCCTTTCCTTCGATTGCTTTTTCTATATCATACTGTGATAATATTCCTTCAATTTCATAGCCCTTACCACAACATTGCTCCAATTTAAACCCTATAACCTTTGATGCCTCTTTCCACGCATTCCCAATATTGCCATTCGTCCCACAGAATAGGAACTTATCTTCTATAATATTTTTTCTTATATGAGAAAGAGCATATAAATCTGAAAGTATCTCACATGGATGATTTGTATCTGTCATTGCATTAATCACCGGAACAGAAGTATATCTTGCTATTTTTTCCATCATCAAAAGCAACTATCTTCTCGCATTTCAACAATCCTTGTAACTGTTTTATTGCATTTGACTTTGAAGCTGATAACGGCATAATCTCAAGCCATTGCTCATTTGCACTCTTATGTCAACACATAAAAAGAGGCAATCACAAGCAAGCTTGCATTGTCTCTTTCCATGTGTTATCGCACTCGTACTTATTCATCCATATTAGCCAGCTTCTTCGCCTGGTCGGCTGCTATACATGCATCTATAATTTCCTGAATATCACCATTCATTATTTTATCCAATTTATACAATGTCAAGCCTATTCTGTGGTCAGTAACACGTCCCTGTGGGAAATTGTAAGTTCTGATTTTCTCTGAACGGTCTCCGGTTCCAATCTGGCTTCGTCTTGCTTCTGCCTCTGCATCATGCGCCTTCTGACACTCAATATCATACAGCTTTGAACGAAGTAATGCAAATGCTTTGGACTTATTCTGCAGCTGAGACTTCTCAGTCTGGCTGTATAATACAATTCCTGAAGGATAATGTGTTAAACGCACTGCTGAATCAGTTGTGTTTACACATTGTCCGCCATTACCTGATGCACGCATAACATCTATACGAATATCCTTATCATCAATCTGTACGTCAACTTCCTCTGCTTCCGGCATAACTGCAACCGTTATCGTCGATGTATGAATACGGCCGCCTGATTCAGTCTCCGGAACACGCTGTACACGATGTACACCTGATTCATATTTAAGAACAGAATATGCACCCTGACCGGTAACCATAAATGTTACATTCTTCATGCCACCGATTCCTATTTCTTCACATTCCATCAATTCTGTTTTCCAGCGTTTGTTTTCAGCATAATGAACATACATACGGT
The DNA here is from genome assembly GCA_964595785.1 of uncultured Eubacterium sp. Taxonomy (GTDB): domain Bacteria; phylum Bacillota; class Clostridia; order Lachnospirales; family Lachnospiraceae; genus Bovifimicola. Next base: position 12,998 of record CAZQRO010000020.1, on the reverse strand, counting down.
ATATTTCATATGCAAATAAAGCTGCTTCATCACCACCCGCTCCGGCACGGATTTCTACGATAACATTCTTATCATCATTAGGGTCCTTTGGTAATAACAAAACCTTTAATTCGTTTTCTAATTCTTCAATCCTTGCCTTGGCTTCATTTAATTCCTCCTTGGCAAGTTCCTTCATCTCTTCATCACTTTCTTCGCCCAGAATCATAAGACTGTCTTCAACAGTTTCTTTGCACTTTTTGTATTCTTTATAAGCTTCAACAATTGGTGTTAAATCAGCCTGCTCTTTCATAAGTCTTCTGAATCTCTGCTGATCATTTGCTATGGAAGGGTCATTTAATTCGAGCATTAACTCTTCATATCTTCTTACAAGATCATCTAATTTATCAAACATACATCTGTCTCCTTTTTCCCATTACCACCCGGTCATTTCCGGATAAGTCCTTTAGAACTTCTATATCTGCAAAACCTTTTTGCCTGAGCAGTTCTTTTACCTGCTCACCCTGATCATAGCCGATTTCAAAAAGAATAAAACCTTTTTCTTCTAAATATTCCTTGCTTCTTTCAATAATCAGTCTATAAAATTTAAGTCCGTCTTTATCACCATCTAATGCAATTCTTGGTTCATAATCCTTAACCTCAGGCATTAACTTTTCAATTTCTGATGATGTAATATATGGAGGATTCGATATTATCACATTATATTTTCCCGAAACATTAGTGAACAAATCACTCTGAACAAAAGAAATATTTTTCACTTTATTATTTTGGGCATTTTCCTTTGCAACCTCTAACGCCTCTTTTGATACGTCCACGCAAGTTACATGTGTATGATTTACATTCTTTGCCACTGATATGCCAATACAACCGCTTCCTGTACACATATCCATAACATTTATGTTACCTTTGTACTTTGTAAATTCTGATTCGATGACACTCACAGCCTTTTCGACAAGCACTTCCGTATCCTGCCTTGGTATTAACACATGTTCATTTACTTTAAATGTAAGTCCCATGAATTCCCATTCTCCAACAATGTATTGGAGCGGATAGTGAGTTATTCTCTTATCAATAGCCTGAAAATACCTGTCAACTGCTTCCATAGATACTTCATCATGCATCTTTACAAAATATTCAGTTCTTGAAATGCCGCATATTTTTTCAACCAGAACCCATGCATCGAAATCATAATCATTAATTCCAGCCTTAAATAATTTCAATTGTCCTTGTTTTACTAATTCAGCGTACTTCATATTTCCCTCCATACCGGAGCATATCGCCTCAAAAAAATTCCAACAGATTTTTGAGATTGGCTCTGAACATCTACTTTTATTTTTTCTTAGTGCCTTCTTCTTTATTCCATTCAACTAAGAATTCTTTCCAGTCAAATACTGCTTCGACAGCCTTGATTGCTACTTCAGCCATCTCTGAATCCGGCTCTTTAGTAGTCATTCTCTGTAAAGCCATTCCCGGCGCACTAACTATATCAACCAGTCTGCCTTCATGTCTTCCGGCAAATCTAAGCACTTCGTAAGATACTCCGGCAATAACAGGTATCATGACAAGTCTTACGACTATCTTCATGACAGGCTGCTCAACAGGTATAAGTATAAAAAACACAATACTGATTGCCATTACAAGAAACAGAAAACTAGTTCCGCATCTCTTGTGTAATCTTGAACTCTTAAGTACATTTTCAACATTAAGTTCCATTCCATGTTCAATACAGTTAATACATTTATGCTCTGCACCATGATACATAAATGTTCTCTGAATATCCTTCATTTTAGATATCAGAAATATATATAATACGAAAAGAGTAATTCTTATCAGACCTTCAAGCAAAGAAACTACTACATAAGATACAATATGTAAATGTTTCTTAAGTAAATCTGATGCTATACTTGGTAATATTACAAAAAGTCCCACTGCAATTAATGCTGAAAATATTACTGTTATTGTCATAATAACACTTTCTGCCTTTTCTTTAAACAGTGAATTTGCAACTTCATCACCTTTTTTTTGTTCTTCCGTTTCTTCTTCCTCATAAAACTCTGCCGAGAACATAAGCGTGGATATTCCAAGAATAAGTGAATCTACAAAATTAAAAACTCCTCTTATAAATGGCAGATTCAATATCTTGTTTCCTTTAGTTACACCTTTATATTCTTTAACACATATCTCTATATCATTATCCGGTTTTCTGACGGCAACGGCATATTTATCTTTATTTTTCATCATTATACCTTCTAATACTGCCTGTCCGCCTATTCCTGATGCTTTCATCAAAACACCTCCCTGGTGTATACAATATTGCTAAAAATAGAGACTGCCACAAAAAATTCTATTTATTCAAATAGAATCTTTATGCGACAGCCTCTATAATTAAGACCTATTTATTATCTGCCATACCATACTTACGATTGAACTTATCAATTCGTCCACGAGCTGAAGCAGCTTTCTGCTGACCTGTGTAGAATGAGTGACATTTAGAACAAATTTCTACGTGGATATCTTCCTTTGTTGATCCTGTTACGAATTCATTACCACAGTTGCAAACAACTTTTGCCTGGTAATATGCTGGATGTATACCTTCTTTCATTTCATTTCACCTCTTTACAAATTAATGATATGCAAATGGCTTTCGCCAATCATATTCTAAAAACAGCTTTTATATTGTATCATAGAACATTTTCTAATGCAAGTACTTTTTAATCATCTGAAGAAACTCTCTGTTATCCCTTGTTTTAGCAAACAAATCAAGAATTTTTTCTATAGAATCATCAGGTCTCATTCCACTTGTGGATTTTCTTATAAGATACACTGCATCTAATTCTTCCTTCGACAAAAGTAAATCTTCTCTTCGCGTTCCTGATTTAACAATATCCAATGCCGGAAATACCCTTTTTTCAGATAATTTTCTGTCTAGTACAAGTTCCATGTTACCGGTTCCCTTGAATTCCTCAAATACAACATCATCCATTTTACTTCCTGTATCCACTAATGCAGTCGCAAGAATAGTAAGGCTTCCACCTTCACGCATATTTCTGGCTGCACCAAAAAATCTCTTAGGCATATGGAGTGCTGCCGGGTCAAGCCCCCCTGACAATGTTCTTCCTGATGGTGGAATAGTCATATTATAGGCTCTCGCCAGTCTTGTAATACTGTCTAACAAAATGACAACATCCTTCTTCATTTCCACAAGACGTTTTGCTCTTTCAATAACCATTTCTGACACACGCTTATGGTGTTCCGGTAATTCATCAAATGTTGAATAGATTACTTCTATATTCTTCCCCTCAATGGCTTCCTTAATATCCGTTACTTCTTCAGGACGTTCATCAATAAGAAGAATTATCATATGCATATCAGGATTATTAATCTGAACAGACTTTGCAACTTCTTTTAGTAATGTAGTTTTACCTGCTTTAGGCGGAGACACTATCATTCCTCTCTGTCCCTTGCCAATCGGTGCAATTAAATCAACAATTCGCATTGCCATATTCCCACTGCTGGTTTCCATTCTAAGTCTCTTATTAGGAAATACAGGTGTAAGGTCTTCAAAATTAGGTCTTCCCATAGCATTCTCCACAGGAATTCCATTAATTCTATTTAAATGTGTCATTGCGCCAAATTTCTCATTAATATTCTTCTGTCGCATATTACCATTTAATATATCACCTGTCTTAAGTTTAAATCTTCTGATTTGTGAAGGTGAAACATATACATCATTTTCTCCCGGAAGGAAATTCTCACACCTGATAAATCCGTAACCATCCGGCATTATTTCTAAAATACCATCCGCGACCATTATTTCTTCCTTAATTGCCGGTTCAGGATTTTCTTCAATTATAATTTCCGTTTTTTTAGCATAATCACTTTTATTTTCATTTCTGCCGTATCCACCTCTGCTCTGTGTATTCTGAGCCTTTTTATCCGATTCAATTTTTTTCTGCACTATTTCACCCGAAGCATCATATTTAAACTCTGTTTCTTCTCCATCATTTATTACTTCATTTGCTGCCAAAATTTGTTCAATCAATTCCATTTTTCTATACTGCAAAATATATTTAACATGCAAAAATCTTGCAATATCCCGTAATTGAACTAAAGATAATGATTCTAACTTTTCTCGCATAATTATTACACTGGCATATATGCCATTCTCCTTTTTATTATTTTCTCTGTCTTCTATTTATAATGTGGGATTTTATTGACCATTGGCTAATCTCGGTCAAATACATTCGATTTGATTTACAGATATTCATTATACAACATTGTTTTTCAAAATGGTAGTGTAAATTTTAAAATATTATGCTATGATAATACATAATGTGTAATTGTTTATCTACAATGTTAAAAAGATATAAATGGAGGATTAAAATGACAACTAACGAAAAAGCTTTACAGCTTCATGAAGAATGGAATGGTAAACTTACAACCGAATCAAAATGTGCAATAGCTTCAAGAGAAGACCTTTCACTTGCATATACTCCCGGTGTTGCAGAACCATGTAAAATAATTGAAAAAGATAAAGAAGCCGCATATAAATACACTATTAAATCTAACACAATTGCTGTCGTGTCTGACGGCAGTGCGGTTTTAGGACTTGGTAATATCGGACCATATGCGGCAATGCCTGTTATGGAAGGAAAAGCAGTATTATTCAAATCTTTTGGAGATGTCAATGCATTTCCAATATGTCTTGATACCCAAGACACTGAAGAAATCATTAAAACTATTATAAATATTGCACCGGCTTTCGGTGGTATTAACCTTGAAGATATTTCTGCACCAAGATGCTTTGAAATAGAGACAAGACTCAAGGAACTTCTTGACATACCCGTTTTTCATGATGACCAGCATGGTACTGCCATAGTCGTTCTTGCCGGAATTATCAATGGTCTTAAAATAACTAAAAAATCAAAAGAAAACTGTAAAGTAGTAATTAACGGTGCCGGCAGTGCGGGAATTGCCATTACTAAACTACTTTTAACATATGGTTTTAAAAATGTAACAATGTGTGATATTAATGGTATATTGACTAATGATTCGCCTAATCTTAACTGGATGCAGAAATCTATGTTAGAAATAACTAATCCTGATAGCTTAAAAGGAACTCTCAAAGATGCTTTAGTTGGCGCAGACATATTCGTTGGTGTATCTGCACCGAATATTGTCTCTCCTGAAATGGTTACCTCCATGAATAAAGATTCCATTATCTTTGCAATGGCTAATCCGGTTCCTGAGATTATGCCTGACGTGGCAAAAGCCGCCGGTGCAAGAATTGTCGGCACAGGACGTTCAGACTTCCCTAATCAGGTCAATAATGTAATTGCTTTCCCGGGAATATTTAAAGGTGCATTAGAGGGACGTGCTTCACAGATTACGGAAGATATGAAACTATCTGCTGCTCTTGCAATTGCCAATCTGGTTCCTGACGATAAATTATGCGACGATTTTATCTTACCGGAAGCCTTTGACCCTGATGTAAGAGATGCTGTTTGTAAAGCAGTAATGGATAATATCAAACCCGATGGCAGAAATATACACGCTTAACAGATATTATAAAGAACGGTTTGGAGAAAAAGTCTATAAACTGTCTTTAGATGGCGGCATGACCTGTCCCAACCGCGATGGCAAACTTGATACAAGAGGCTGCATTTTCTGCAGTGCGGGAGGTTCAGGCGATTTCGCCTCCTCCCGTTTTTTATCCATAACAAGACAGATTGAAGATGCTAAAAGCCGCATTAGCCGTAAAATCAAAAACGGAAAATACATTGCATATTTTCAGGCATATACTAACACCTATGCTTCAATTGAATATTTACGAAAAATCTTCTTCGAAGCCGCACATTGCAAAGATATTGTTGGCATTTCCATAGCCACAAGACCTGATTGTGTAGATGAAAATGTAATTGAACTTCTACGTGAACTCAATTGTATTCTTCCCGTATTTGTAGAACTGGGATTACAGACTATTCATGAAGAAACTGCAAAGTTCATCAGACGTGGATATGAACTTGACACATTCAACAAAACTGTTTATCTGCTTTCAGATTCTAATATAAATATTGTTGTTCATCTTATATTAGGCTTACCAAATGAGACCTTTTCTGATATAATATCTTCTATACGTTATCTTAATGGTCTGCCTGTTAATGGTGTGAAGTTACAATTACTTCACATACTTAAGAATACTGATTTATCTGATTATTATTCAGATGCTTCTAATAATTTTAAGACACTGAGTCTTGAAGATTATACAATTCTTCTCAGTGAATGTATTGAAAATCTCAGACCTGATATTGTGCTTCACCGCATGACAGGAGACGGTAATAAAACTGAATTAATTGCGCCGCTGTGGAGCAGCGATAAGAAACGTGTACTTAACTACATCAATAAATATTTTGAAGAACATAACATTATCCAAGGAAGGAAGTTTACAGGCAATGGCACTTGAGTCTTCTACACTTTACAAATTAATTATATTATATATGCTTAATAAAGTGAATTTTCCCTTAACCAATTCACAGCTTTCTGAGTTTTTCTTAGAGAAAAATTACACTTCCTATTTTACGCTTCAACAGGTAATAACCGAACTCGTGGATTCGCATTTAATAAGTGTTGAAAGTGTCCGTAATTCTTCTTATTATCATATTACGTCAGAAGGCAGTGAAACCCTTGGCTTCTTCGTCAATAAGATTCCCGGTGCTATTGTTGATGATATGGATATCTATCTTATGGAAAATAAATACGAACTTCGTAATGAAGTAGGAACGATTGCTGACTATTACAAATCCACCAATCAGGACTATATCGTACATTGTCAGGTCAAAGAAGGACAGGGAACTTTGATTGAACTAAATCTTTCAGTTCCAACAAAAGAAGAAGCGTCCTCCATGTGTAACCAATGGAAAGACGCCAGTCAGGAAATCTATGCATTTATTATGAAGTCACTGATGAAATAAAATCTAAAATCTCTTCCCTGCCCTGCTTAGTTGTAGCAGAAAACGGAATAATAAGAGTGTCAGGAAGCACATTAAGACCATTTCTAATCATCTTGATGTGCTTATCTTTTTGACTTCTGTTTATTTTATCAAGTTTTGTGGCAATAATAACAGGTTTGTATCCATTATACGTAATCCATTCGTACATATTCCTGTCATTTGCAGATGGCTCATGTCTGATGTCTATCAAAAGCATTACTGCCTTAAGCTGTTTTGAGGTTTTAAGATAATTTTCAATCATCACTCCCCATTTCTGCTGTACATCTTTTGATACTTTTGCAAATCCATACCCCGGCAAATCCACAAAATACAATTCTTTACTTATATTATAAAAATTAATTGTCTGAGTCTTTCCCGGTTCCTGCGACGTTCTTGCAAGAGACTTTCTATTCATAAGTCCATTAATCAATGATGATTTTCCCACATTAGATTTACCTGCAAAAGCCACTTCAGGCATTATATTCTCAGGAAGTATACTCGTAATTCCACATACTGTTTCTAATTCAGCATTCTTTATAATCATATCTGATACCTAATTATCCTTTCTTGTTAAAGTATAGCCATTGTTTAGCATATGAATAATTTACAGAATAAAGTGTGATGCCTGCGACTTTGGAAGTGAATTAGATATTCTTAGTATACCATTGGTATTAAGCTATTTCCGAACACGATGTTCGGAAAAGTCTCCGACTGCCATGGAGGGCAGATTCGGAGACGGTAGCATAAAATTGATAATATATGCAGGTGGAATACTTAGAATATCTTATTCCCGAACAACGGAACAGAAGACACACTTTACTTCTGCACATAAATTACTCCGCTAAACAACAGCCTTGCATTTCTACAGATAAATTCAAGGACTGTTGTAAAAAATTCTTTGCAACAGTCCCATTATTATTAAGCCATGAATCTCTTCTTAGCTCCGGTTTTTTTTATTTGTTTTTCATCTAATCTTACTAATTCAGGCTCTGACTTACTTTCAATAACTTCCTTAGTAATCGTGCATTTATCAATGCTCTCATCAGATGGCACTTTATACATAATATCCATAAGCGAGTCTTCCATAATTGAACGAAGACCTCTTGCTCCCGTCTTTCTTTCAAAAGACTTCTCAGCAACTAATTCTATGGCTTCATCTGTAAAATGCAAATCAACTCCATCTAATTCTAAAAGTTTCTGATACTGCTTAACAAGTGCATTCTTTGGTTCTTTAAGAATTTTAATCAGTGCTTTCTTATCGAGAGATTCTAAAGATACTGTAACGGGCACACGACCTATAAATTCCGGAATTAACCCGAATTTGACTAAATCCTGCGGCATAACCTGTGGAAACAGTACATCAATTGATTCCTCTTTATGCTCTGCAATCTCCACATTAAAACCGATTGATTTTCTATCCATTCTAGTCTCAATAATCTTCTCAAGACCGTCAAAAGCACCACCACATATAAATAAAATATTTGTTGTATCTATAGGAATCATTTCCTGATTAGGATGCTTTCGTCCTCCCTGCGGTGGAACCGAAGCAACTGTTCCCTCTAACAATTTAAGAAGTGCCTGCTGTACACCTTCACCTGAAACATCTCTTGTAATAGAAACATTTTCAGATTTCTTAGTTATCTTATCAATTTCATCTATATAAATAATGCCATACTGCGCCTTGTTAACATCATAATCTGCTGCCTGGATTATTTTAAGAAGAATATTTTCAACATCTTCTCCTACATAACCTGCCTCAGTAAGTGTTGTCGCATCTGCAATTGCAAATGGCACATTTAAAATCTTAGCAAGTGTCTGTGCAAGATATGTTTTACCTGAACCTGTAGGACCTAACATCAGAATATTACTCTTCTGTATCTCTATGCCTATATCTTTCTTGGATAAAACTCTCTTATAGTGGTTATATACTGCAACCGACAGAACTTTCTTTGCCTCATCCTGCCCTATAACATATTCATCGAGAAACTCTTTTATTTCCTTTGGTTTGTAAAGGTTAATATTAAAATCAGCATCTTCCTCTACTTCATAGGTCAATTCTTCCTCCATAATGTCATTGCACACATCTATACATTCATCACAGATAAATACACCTGACGGTCCATAAATAAGTTTTCTTACTTTACTCTCAGGTTTACCGCAAAAAGAGCATCTGCTTTCTTCATTATTCTTTGCCATATGTTCTCCAATCCATATTAACGATTTTCAATAACCTTATCAATAAGGCCATATTCCATAGCCTGATAGGCATCCATATAGTTGTCACGTTCCGTATCAACCTCAATAACTTCTAATGGTTTCCCGGTATTCTTTGATAAAATTTCATTTATTTTTTTACGTGTTTTGATGATATGATCTGCGATAATCTTAATTTCTGTTGCCTGACCCTGAGCACCACCAAGTGGCTGATGAATCATGATTTCAGCATTAGGTAATGCCATTCTCTTGCCCTTAGTTCCTCCTGACAAAAGAAAAGCTCCCATACTTGCTGCCATACCCATACATATTGTGGATACATCACATTTGATATAATTCATTGTATCATAAATAGCCATTCCTGCTGTTACTGAACCACCGGGGCTGTTAATATATAAATGTATATCCTTATTAGGATCTTCTGACTCTAAAAACAATAACTGTGCAACAACAAGGCTTGCTGTTGTTTCATTGACTTCTTCCCCTAGAAAAATGATTCTATCCTTTAAAAGTCTTGAATAAATATCATAAGATCTTTCACCTTTTCCTGTTTGCTCTACGACATAAGGTACTAAACTCATACAAATCCTCTCCTATCTATTTTATGGGTCCGCCAAAGCGAACCCATTAATTTTTAATCTGTAAATATATGATAATTATGATTCTTTAGCCTGTTCTGTTACGAAATCAACTGCCTTTTTAACCTGAATATCTTTCTTCATATTATCCTTATCAACATCTGTTAATAACTCTTTAAGTTTATCAACTTCCATCTGGTAAGCTGAGGCCATTTCATTAATTTCATTATCAATATCTTCATCAGACACTTCAAAATTTTCTTTTTCAGCAACTGCCTCAAGAACAAGTCTGCTCTGAATACGTTTAACTGCCTGCGGTCTCATCTGTTCTAATAACTTTTCTGCTGTAAGACCTGTATACTGGAAGTACTGGTCAATTGAAAGTCCCTGTGAACTGATTCTTCTTGAGAAATCTTCAGCCATCTGTCTAACCTGTGAATCTACCATTGCATCAGGTATCTCCATCTTAGCGCCTTCGATAATCTTCTCTATAACTGCATCTTCTTTAGCGGCTTTTGCTTCATTAACTTTCTTCTCTTCAATCTTATTCTTAACACTTGCCTTGTATTCATCAACTGTTGAGAATTCAGATATATCTTCCACGAAGTCATTATCAAGTTCAGGTAATTCTTTCTTCTTGATTTCTTTAACTGTTACTTTGAATAATGCAGGTTTGCCTTTTAAATCTTCTGCATGGTATTCTTCTGGGAATGTAACATTAACTTCAACTTCCTCGCCAATGTTCTTACCGATTAACTGTTCTTCAAATGTATCAATAAATGAATGAGAACCAATTGTTAAAGGATAGTCTGTTCCTTTTCCGCCTTCAAAAGCAGCACCATCAGCAAAACCTTCAAAGTCGATTACTGTCATATCTCCATCTTCTACTGCTCTGTCTTCAACTGTAATTACTCTTGAGTTCTGTTCTCTTTCTTTATCTATCTCAGCCATAATATCTTCGTCTGAGACTTCTATGTCAGTCTTTGGAACTTCTACACCTTTATATTCACCTAATTCAACTTCAGGCTTAAGTGCTACTTCAGCCGTAAAGATGAATTCTTTACCTGCTTCAATCTGAACTACATCAATCTTAGGCTGAGAAACGATTTCTAATTCGCTTTCCTTAGCTGCTGCTTCATATGCTGTAGGAATCATATCATTAGCAGCATCTTCATAAAATATGCCAACTCCATACATCTTCTCTACCATCTTACGAGGTACTTTACCTTTTCTAAAGCCCGGAACGCTAATCTTGGACTTCTGGTTCTGATAAGCCTTTTCAATTGCTTTCTCTACCTCTTCTGCTGATACTTCAATTGTAAGTTTAGCCATATTTTTTTCCAGTTTTTCAACCTGTAAACTCATTAAACTTCCTCCATTCTGCCACTCACAGCGGCTTAGCTATTTTTAGCAGTAATCTGCAATAATTTCATTCTAACCTTCTATTTTTAACTAAAGGCAATGTGACATCGTAGTATTATATCACAAAGAAATATTTTAGTCTATCTTTTTTTCTACTGTTTCCAAAGTCTGCTCAGCACCGGTATTAAAAACCACAATTAATTTTGTAACCTTATAATTGTGACCATTCTTCTCTGTCTGTGACTCATCCGTTCTGGTAGCTACAATGTATTTTTGTGTTGAACAGCTTATTGTAACCACATCTCCTGACATCAATTCAATAACTGCATTAGGTATTTTTGCTGTTCCATATGAATTAGTACTTCCATCTGTTATCAATGTTTTAGATGTTGTAGGCTGTGCTGCATTACCATTTTGCTCTGAAGAATTATCTCCTCCATTTGATGTATTTGAACTTCCCCCTTCATTTGATGAAGCATTATTTCCACCATTGTCAGCCAAGCCGCTTCCATCTGATACTGAACCATTGTCCTGTGATACCTCATTTGCACCACCATCTGCATCTTCTGAAATTGTAACCTTTATGCTGTCTGTATATGTATTATCTCCAGCGGTTACTGTATAATTAGCAGTATATGTTCCCGGTTTATCATACTTTACATTAGATGCATTTACTTCCATGGAATAATCGCCTGCATCGCCTGATGTCTTAATTGCTGATGTATAATCAATATCACTTCCAACCGCTGCTATAACGTTATTAAGGTTAAGTTCCGCTCCCGAATCCGTAAAGTCAATACTTCCACTCACTACTCCTGTTGTATCACCATATGAAATCTTTTTCTTCTTTCCGCATCCTGCTGCCATAACAATCATACACATAACAGTTATAATACAGCATACTTTTTTTACCCTGACATATCTTTTTTTCTTCAATATTAATTCCAAACCTTTCTGTATATTATACTAATTGTACCTTTGCGTATATTATACTAATTGTACCTTTGCGGCTATCTCATCTGCTTCTTCTTTACTCTTAAGAACAGTTACAAGTTCAAGTCCTAAATCAATTGCCGAGCCAAGTCCTCTTCCTGTTGTAATATTGCCATCTGTAATAACTTTCTCTCTCTTATATTCAGCACCTCTTAGTTTATCCTCATATCCTGGATAACAACTTACAACCTTACCTTCTAAAATGCCTGCTTCTCCCAAAATACTTGGTGCTGCGCAAATTGCCGCAAGACGTTTTCCTTCATTATTAAACTTCACAACCTGTTTCATAAGAGTATCACAGGCGGCAAGATTAGGTGTTCCCGGTACTCCTCCCGGAAGAAATAATACATCTGCCCTGTCAAAATCTGCCTCTTTAATTGTCAAATCAGCTTTGATAATTACATTATGTGAACTTTCAACCTCATACTCATCAGTTATGGATACTGTCTTTGTATCTATTTTTGCTCTTCTTAAAATATCCACTACCATTAATGCTTCAACTTCTTCAAATCCTTCTGCTAAAAATGCATAAACCATTTATTAAACCTCTTTTCTATTATATTTACGGACGTTGGGGTCAAATATATATAATTACGATATTATTCATCATATTGCAGGGGAGATTAGTCTTGCTGTGTTATGATAATAAGATTTTCTAAGTATCTAATTATCTTACAATGCAAGATTCATTCTCCCCTGCAATATGATGAATATAAACATAATTTATGCTATTTGACCCCCACATCATTTACGCATAATGTCAAATATTTTACATTATAACATATTATCGACACATTTTCATTTAATTTAAAATCATTTTATATAATATTAATAACATTTTCATACCGGTTTATGATAAAATATT
>CAZQRO010000019.1:0-27060 GCA_964595785.1 uncultured Eubacterium sp. | reverse complement strand
ATTTGTCAACAAGTTTTTTCATTTTCTTTTATATTTTTTGTTGCCATTGTTTGTTACCATTTTTGTTGCGCTATTTTCATTTTCAATACTTTTATTGTTAATAAGTTTTTTAAAAGATTCTTCAAATCTAATATCATCTTCAATACTACGTTTTTTCGGTCCCTTAAGATGCTTGTTTCCCTTTGCTTGTCTTGCCTTCTTAGATATATGTCTTTCCATTAACATACTGTCTATATTATCATTGGTATACCATTTACCGCTTTGATGTATTGCACCAGCCCCTTTTCCCAAAGCAAGTGCTGCCACTCCATAGTCTTGTGTTACGACTATATCTTCCTTACTACAGTTATTTATTAACGCAATATCTACCGCATCACGTCCTGCACCTATTACGATTACTTCACTATATTCAGAAAGTAATACATGATTTGTATCGCAAAACAATTTTACAGTTATATTACGTTCTTTAGATATACGTTCTATAATTTTATTTACCGGACATGCATCTGCATCTACTAATATTTTCATTTATATTTATCCTCGTTCAGACTTATTTTGATTAATTATATGTTTTCACATTTTTTTCATATAATAAACATTTTTACAACATATTTATTGTTTAGTATATATTTGTCAAAAGCAAATAACTTTTGTAAATTTTCTTTTTCATTTTCTCCTTTAGAACCTGTCACCAAACAGGTTCTTTTTTGTATAATAGAATGATGTCGATGTCAGATATATATACTTACAATCTGATGATATAAACATAATGTATTCTATTTGCCACCTGCATCATTTATATAGTTAATCGCTTCGGCAACATTTTTAACTCCAATAAGTTTTATATCTGCCCTGCTTTTTATTCCATCAAGAGATGCCTGTGGCAAAACACATGTATTAAATCCTAATTTTGCCGCTTCCCCTATTCTCTGCTCTGCCATACTTACTGCTCTTACTTCTCCTGACAAACCGACTTCTCCAAATACAATAGTCTTAGAATCAATTACTTTGTCTTTATAACTTGATACTATTGCCATAACAATTCCTAAATCAAGTGCAGGCTCGTTTATTTTAATTCCACCGGCAATGTTAACATATGCATCACAATCATTTATCTGAAAACCAATTCTTTTTTCTAAAACCGCCATAAGCAGGTTAACTCTGTTAAAGTCTGTTCCTGCCGCAGTCCTTCTTGGTATTCCAAAATTAGTCCGGCATACAAGTGCCTGAATCTCTATCAGAATTGGTCTTGTACCTTCTATTGAACATGCGATTACAGAACCGGATGCATCTTCCGGTTTTCCACTTAGCATAAACTCCGATGGATTCTTTACCTCATTTAAACCATTTTCGCACATTTCAAAAACACCGATTTCATTTGTTGAACCAAATCTGTTCTTTACTCCTCTGAGTATTCTATATGACGCATGCCTGTCACCTTCAAAATAAAGCACGGTATCTACCATATGTTCAAGCACTCTCGGTCCGGCAACTACACCTTCCTTTGTCACATGTCCTACTATAAATATTGAAATTGCTAATCCTTTTGCCAGCTGCATAAATGTATTTGTAGATTCTCTTACCTGGCTGACGCTTCCCGGTGCCGAAGAAATATCATTTTTAAACATTGTCTGAATTGAATCAATCACAACTATATCCGGCTTATATTTCCTAATTGTCTCTTCTATGACCTCAAGATTGGTTTCACATAATAATGAAAGATTATCTCCAAATTTTCCAATTCTCATAGCTCGAATCTTAATTTGTTTCAATGATTCTTCTCCTGATACATAAAGTACTCTTTTACTATTTTCAGTGAGATTTCTGCATACCTGAAGCAGTAAAGTTGATTTACCTATTCCCGGGTCACCACCCACAAGTATCAGTGAACCCTTTACAATTCCTCCGCCAAGAACTCTGTCTAGTTCTTCCATTCCCGTTTTCGTTCTGTCCTCTGTTTCTAATGATATTGAAGATAAAACTGCCGGTTCAGGCACATCAGTTAAAGTCCTTATCATACTGCCGCCTTTTTTTACAACCGGTTCTTCAACAAATGTATTCCATTCTTTACACCCCGGACATTGTCCGAGCCATTTTGATGATTCATATCCACATTCCTTACAAAAGAATACACTTCCTTTAGTTTTTCCTGCCATAGATTCTCCTTTTTGTCAAATAAAATATGCCACACATTAATGTGGCAGAAGTTTATTTCTTAATGAAATTTTGGTAACTGTTAAGAGTTAATTCCAAACAGTTACCAAATTAAATATTGCTATTTCTTAATAAGTCTTACTTTCGAACTTACACCTTTATTAATCTCTACACTTAATACTACTTTTCCTCCAAGGTTGGCTGTCACTTCGCCAAGATTAGTATCATTAACATATACTTTGTATGTTGCACCATCTTCTGCTTCAACTGTTATCTGTGCATCATCTTCACCTTCGACAACAAATTTAACTTCACTATCTGATTCATGAAAATTATTAACAGCGGTTCCGGGAACTGATTCATATACAAATACACCATTACGTTCTAACTTTGTTATTTCCTTAAATGTTTTGACTTTGTAAATATCTCCCTTGTGTTCAAAATCTGAAAGTTTTGACTTTTCAGCCAATTTAAAATTACCAAAACTAAGTGTTCCATCTGCCTCTGCACGTAATAACTCTTTTACTACTGACATACCATGTCCTCCTGCTTTTTTGTATTTTTTTATTTTATCCTATTTAATTACTTCAAATTTTAATATCTTACCACTGACACCAATATTTACACAATCTCCGCTTTTGACCTTCCCATCTAATATCTCTTCAGCAAGTTTGTCTTCTATCATTGTCTGTAGTTTTCTTCTTAACGGTCTTGCTCCATATTTTTTATCAAAACTTTCTTCTATTATAACATTTTTTGCTGTTGCTGACACCTTAATTTTTATATTAAGATGTTTTTCTGCTCTTACAGATATTTCCTTAAGCATTATTGATAAAATCTGCTTCATATCTTCTTTCTGTAATGAATGGAATACAATTATCTCATCAATTCTATTGAGAAGTTCCGGTTTAAATAACTGTTTTATTTCTTCCATTACTCCTTTTTTCATTAATTCGTAATTCTTCTCTTCATTTTCTTCTGAAGCAAATCCTAAATGTTTTGGCTCTACTATTCTCTGTGCTCCCACATTAGAAGTCATTATTATTACAGTATTTTTAAAATCAACCTTTCTTCCGGTATTGTCAGTAATGTGACCTTCATCTAAAATCTGCAGTAATATATTAAACACATCCGGATGGGCTTTTTCTATTTCATCAAATAAAATTACAGAATATGGATTTCTTCTTACACGTTCGCTTAATTGTCCACCATCATCATATCCGACATATCCCGGAGGTGAACCAATTAATTTAGATACACTGTGCTTCTCCATGAACTCTGACATATCTACTCTTATCATAGAGTTTTCATTGCCAAATACAGCTTCTGCCAATGCTTTAGACAGTTCTGTTTTACCAACACCTGTAGGTCCAAGGAAAAGAAATGAACCTATAGGACGTTTAGGATCTTTTAATCCGAATCTTCCTCTTCTTATGGCATTAGATACAACTTTGACAGCTTCCTGCTGCCCTACTACTCTTTTCGCCAATGTTGACTCTAATTTTTTCAATTTGGCTGATTCTTTTTCAGTTAATTTAGCCACAGGAATCTTTGTCCAAGTGGAAACAACCTCAGCAATATCATCTTCTAATACTGTCTGGATAGTTAGTTCCGGTTTATTATGATTTTTAGATACTTTATCATATTTCACCTTAAGTCTGTCCTGCTGCTCTTTAATCTGTCCTGCTTTCTTAAATTCTTTATTCTTAATTGCAAGAATTTTCTCGTCTTCCATAGCATTAATCTGTTTTATTATATCTACAGTTGATGCCTTCTTAGTAACTTTTGATAATTTCACTTTTGCAGCTGCCTCATCCATTAAATCTATTGCCTTATCAGGAAGGTATCTGTCATTAATATACCGTTCTGACATATTAACTGCTGCAACTACTGCCTCTTCATTTATTTTCACATTATGGTGTTCTTCATACTTGGATTTCAAACCATTTAATATGTCAATGGTTTCCTCTGATGTTGGCTCTTCTACGGTAACAGGCTGAAATCTTCTCTCTAATGCCGCATCTTTTTCAAAGTATTTTCTATATTCATTAATCGTTGTGGCACCGATAATTTGTATCTCACCTCTTGCCAATGCCGGTTTTAAAATATTAGCCGCATCAATTGAGCCTTCTGCTCCTCCGGCACCAATAATTGTATGAATTTCATCTAAGAATAATAAAACATTTCCATCTTCTTTAACTTCATTTATTATCCTCTTAATTCTCTCTTCAAATTCGCCTCTGTACTTTGAACCTGCAACCATTGCCGCCAAATCAAGTGTAAGAAGCCTTTTATCCTTAATTGTGTCCGGCACATTTCCATCTGCAATTCTTCCGGCAATAGCTTCAACTATGGCAGTTTTACCTACTCCCGGTTCACCAACAAGGCAAGGGTTATTTTTAGTTCTGCGGCTTAATATCTGGATAACTCTTGTTATCTCTGTGTCTCTTCCAATTACAGGGTCTAATTTTCCTTCTAATGCATTTGATGTTAAATCTACACTGAACTGTTCTAATGCCGATTTCTGATTTCTCTGGTTAGCATTATTCTTAGCCGCCGGATTACCAAATGCTGCAGCAATTTCTTCTTTAAACATATTAGGATTAACACCCATGGTTTCTAATGCTTCTGCATATACATTTCTTAAATTAATGCCTATTGTATTAAGAAGCCTGGTTGCTACTCCATCCCTTTCCTTAATAAGCGCTAAAAGTATATGTTCTGTTCCTATTAATCTGTCTTTAGTTTTCTCTGCATAATCCGCTGCTGTTTTAAGTACGTTCTGGACTCGCGGTGTAAATACTTCTCTCTCACCAACAGCAAGATTTCCTACCGGTGAAACAAGAGAATTAATAAGTTCCATAACTTTATTAATATCCACTTTATTCTTAACTAAAATAATTGATGCTGCTGAATCCTCTACAGAAAGTAATCCCACAAGTATATGTTCAGTTCCAATATAACTGTGATTCAGTTTGTTTGACAATCTTTCAGCTTGTTCAAGTGCCTGTTTTGCTTTTTTTGTATATATTTCCTTCATGTATAGCCTCCACTCTCCTATCAATATGTCTGTCCCCATTTAGCATTACTGAAATTCATTATATATTTCAGCAATAACACTATGAGCCTCTTCCTCAGTAATGTTTTTGCAAATAGCCTTAGCCAGAATGACTTTCATTTCAAATTTCATTTCTTCCAAAGCACGTATTTTATCAAAATCAAATGCTATAATTGCACCATGACGTCTGTCGAGTTTCAGAAAACCTTCCTGTCTTAATACAGTATAAGCTTTATTGACAGTATGCATATTTATTCCTATGTCATCTGCCATCTGTCTTACCGAAGGTAATGAATCTCCTTCTCTTATTTCATCTGCTGCTATTCCTAGTATTATCTGATTTCTCAACTGCATATAAATAGCTTCTTCACTATTAAAATCAATTCTTAATATCACATAATCACTAACCTTTCACAATTACATTTGTTATATTCAGATTATAACAAATATAATTGTTTGTCAATGTAATTATTTCTTGTCGTTTCCATCATTTAAATCCACAAATTCTATTTCAAACGGATTTTCTTCTAATTCTCCTGTTTCCGCTTCTGTCAGACCTTCTTCTAATTCTTTAGTCTGCATATATTCCTGCTCATTTTCTTCTGACTGTATATTGTCATTCACTTCAGTTATCTCATCTGTTTCTGAATCTTCTTCGTTCATCATTTCATGAACCTGGCCCGCAAGTTTCTCCGCTTTCATTTCATTAACCTGTGCTACCATATCAAGTTTTAATTCTTTTGAACCCTGTTCGCTTCCTATTTCTTCCATATCTTCATCATCATCGCTGTCTTCATTATCCGAATGTGTTCCTCGAATTTTATATCCAAGCAACGCAATTGCTATTAATGCACAAATAACTATGATTCCCAAACCAATTATTATCTTGTTTTTCTTAGAATGGTCATTAACATATTCATCATACATATCATTATACTGTTTCTTCATTGCAAGATATTCTTTATTTTCTTCCTTTGGTTCATCAGTAAATGACTCAGACTTATTACCTTCAACAAACCTCTGCATTGTCTGTTCTTTTGTATCATATACATATAAAGCCTTTTCGCCATCCCAGTTCATTGCATACACAATATAGAACTGTGAATCAGCCGCCTTTATCCATGCTGTTACTGTTTCTCCATTAATTTCAAGAGTTGTCTTTGTATATCCTTCCGGTCCTGCATATGTTTCATCTGTAGGAATGATTGTATACATCTTCTGAGCACTCGTTATATTTATCATTTTATCTATTGCACCCGAAGCTTCATTATAAATAAATATTCCTACATTTGTTCCCTGTGCATCATCCGCTAAACACATAAGTGTAAGTTCTTTAGATATACCTTTTAATACTGCTATCGTTTCACCATTGTATGTTGATGTGGATTCTTCAAATCCCTCCGGAATTGAAACAAGAGAGAAATCCTGAATCAAATATTTACTAATACTGCTTATTAACTTAGGCGAACGATCAAAATCTGTTGTTGTTTCTTCACTTTGTCCTTCAGATGTAGTCTCTGTTGTTCCTTCACTTGCTCTTGTTGTATATAAAATGTACTGGCTCTGTGAACCATTTTCAGCCACAACTGTAATTGTTGTCTTATTATCACCTGGATCAATTCGTGTTCCAGATACTTTCGTTGTAGCATTTGCATCTGATAAAGTTGTAGCTACCACTAATTTAATTGTATTAGCTGGTAAATCTGCTTTATATTCATATACATCTGGTGAAAAATTTGGTGCATAACTTACTGTTTTACTATCACCACTCTGGCTTACTGCCTGTACAGATAGGCCTGATAATGTGAAGTCTCCCGATGCTGAAGTTGCTGCATTTGCAGTTATTGTACCATTTGTTTTAGTATAATTTATTGGTGCATCATCAGTTCCATAAGCAGCAATTATCTCTGTAGTATCTCTTACGGATACTCCGCTTGTACCTGCCTTCTTAAGTTTAAAAACAAGCTGTACAGTTTCTGATGTACCATTCGCAATATCTAATACCGATATTAAGGTTCCTGCTGGTTTCTCATTTGTATCATTTTCAGTTGGAACATATTCTAAGTAATCTGTTTTATAATCAATTATAAGTGTAGCCAGCACAGCTGCATCTGGTGTAACTGTTACATTTACGGTAACATTATCTCCAACATTTCCGCTTCCCGAAGAAACCGATATGGATGCATTTGCTGCATGAGCTTTTACATTAAACATTAACATAACTGCTAAGCATGCAAGTATTCCCATAATTATTTTGCTTAATCTAGACTTCATTTCGACCTCCATCTGTACCTGATGTACATTTATCTATTACTGGCTAATAGTACTTATTCCAAGAATTTGTCTCTTAATATAAACCATATCTATCAACCCTATACCATCTTTCTTGTTAGTATTTGCTGCAATTACCTTTGTTCCTGATAATTTATTGATACCTAGAATATCTCTTTTAATATAAACCATATCTATTAAACTGACATTTCCGTCTCCATTCACATCTCCATAAATGACACATATATATTCTCTTAATTTTTTGCCACTATTATCTGTAATAATTACTCTATTATCAGAGCCTACAACGCCAGTATTTACTGTGCGCCCATCAGAATTATATACGGTCAGCTTACAATTTGTTAATGTAAATTTCTTCTGTATATCGGATGCTTTTGTTCCAACAGATATTCCTGTCAAATAATTATTATTTAATATAGGATAACTCGTCTTATAGTTAGACGTTTCACCAGGTTTAGTTGTAGTCGGCTGTGTTGTTGGCTGCTGTGTTGTTGGCTGCTGTGTTGTTGGCTGCTGTGTTGTTGGCTGATTAGTTCCGCCACTATTTTCAGCTGCCTTTCTTACAACATTTATCGTATAAGTACGCTTATCTCCATTCTTTGCAGTAACTACAATATTCACTGCATTAGAACCTACCTTAAGTGAAATCTTTCCAGTTCCTGTGATGGTTGCCTGACTATCAAATGCTGTAGCGCTTACCTTTATACTGTCCACACCATTTGCTACTATTATATCATATATTTGTGTAAATTTATTGAACGTCGGTGTTAAAGAATAACCATCAACTTTTATACTATCTAGAATATTATTAGGACTTCCATCACTTGTTGGACACGCACATGATGACGATGGCATATTTTTAAATACCGGTATCTTAAATACTAATGCTACTGAATTTTTCATTGAAGCTGAATATGCATTCGCCATTTTAGATGCCTCTGATTTTGGTGCCATAATATTGGTCATATATTGATGTGTATATGGATTTCCAATAAAATCAAATTTTTCGTAATATATCGTATCCTGTCCTATATTTATATATCCTTTTCCTATAAATATCGAACCTCCTACAATAGATTTGTATCTTGTATTCCATGGTCTTAATGTCTCTGAATCAGTCTTTGACGCATATATAAGTCCATTTTCGACTGCACCTCGACCATTTGCTGCATAAGCTCCTATATTATAAAAATTATATAGATTTCTATATACATTTCCTGTTGAAGGTGCATAATATCCTGCCACACCACCTGTAGTTCCTGCACTTCCCACTTCCTGAAGAGTTCTTGATACAAGATGATATGGACTTACTTTAGACTGTGCCGCTGCCTCCATAAATATTGCAGCATAACTTTTCCCGCTTTGACTATCAT
This sequence comes from uncultured Eubacterium sp., assembly GCA_964595785.1. Classification (GTDB taxonomy): domain Bacteria; phylum Bacillota; class Clostridia; order Lachnospirales; family Lachnospiraceae; genus Bovifimicola. The sequence goes on along the minus strand of CAZQRO010000019.1, from coordinate 18,183 downwards.
TTCCACTCATAAAAGAATTATTAAGTAATGTCTGTACATTTGCTTGCTTGTGTATACTTGAGTTAAATGACAGCATTTCAAATTGAAAAATCTGAGTTTCATCTAAAAAATTTCGAGGATCCATACAGTATGCCACAAGTTCTTCAGATGCTGCTACCCATGAACCACCATCAAAGGTTGCCCATTGTCCTGTTTCCCAGTTATATGAACCAGAAGCTAATGACTTCCATGAACTTATAGAAGATTTAGCTACAAGACTTCTTACAATGGTACTTTCATTTTTTACTACAGTATTCCAATCATAATCAACACTGTCTGCAACAAATACCCAATTAGGATATTTGGCATGAAGCTGTCTTAATTTCACTTTATAACTTTCTGGAAAACCCTGTTTAGTTAAATATGATTCAAAATCCGTATCCGTTGTATAAGAATTATTTACTACGTCAACATAAGCACTATGTACATAACCTGAAAGTTCCACCCCGTTTGTGTAATTAAACTTAACTTTATACCATAATGCACCATCACCAGCCGCCGCTTCACCCGTAATAGTAACCGCATCTCCAATGTTTAACTGCACATATTTTCCACTATAAAGAAGTTTATTTGTATTACCTGCTGTTCCTGCACTTGTTCTTACATTAACATATGTACCATTAATTGTCCCCGATTTTTCTGTATATGCTAATGTTTTAGAATATTGAAAAATCAGTGTCCCCGCCATGGCCATCATAATTACAATACAAGCACATAGTAACCTTCTCTTCTTTGATATTACCATCGCCGAAACTCCCTTTCTTACATTACCGTTTCTATGCTTCGTCTATTGCTTTTCCTATATCATTTCTCATATATTTATTGTCAAATTCAATTAATTTTGTAGCCTCATACGCATTTGTTCTTGCCTGCTTTAAGTCTGAGCCCGTAGCAGTTACGCCTAATACACGTCCGCCATTTGTAACAACTTTTCCGTCAACAAGCTTTGTACCTGCATGAAATACGAAATATGAATCCTTATCCTTGAATTTTTCTAATCCACTAATAGGAAGACCTTTTTCATATTTTACTGGATATCCGTCTGATGCTAAAACAACACATACTGCTGCATTATCCTCAAACTGTAAATCGATTTTGTCAAGTGTTCCATCAATACAAGCTTCAAATACGTCTACAATATCATTCTTCATTCTTGGAAGCACAACCTGTGTTTCAGGATCACCGAATCTTGCATTATATTCAAGTACCTTAGGGCCTTCACTTGTAAGCATTAAGCCAAAGAAAATAATTCCCTTGAATTCTCTTCCTTCAGACTTCATTGCATCAACAGATGCCTGATAAATGTATTTTTTACAAAACTCATCTACTTCTTTAGTATAAAATGGACTTGGAGAAAATGTTCCCATACCACCAGTGTTTAGTCCTTTATCTCCATCTTTTGCACGTTTATGGTCTTGAGCTGAAGTCATTATCTTAATAGTATTACCATCTACAAATGACAATACAGAAACTTCGCGTCCTGTCATAAATTCTTCCACAACGATTGTATTTCCAGCAGAACCAAATTGCTTATCTAGCATAAGGGATTTAACACCCTCCATTGCTTCATTTCTATCATTGCAAATTAGTACACCTTTTCCAAGTGCAAGTCCATCTGCTTTTAAAACAATTGGATATTTAGAAGTTTCTAAATATTCCATTGCCTTTTCTGGTGAATCAAAAGTCTCATATGCGGCTGTTGGAATATTATATTTTTTCATTAAATCTTTTGAAAATGCCTTTGAGCCTTCAAGTATAGCTGCATTCTTTCTTGGTCCAAATACTTTTAATCCTGCTTTTTCAAACTCGTCTACCACACCACCAACTAATGGGTCATCCATTCCTATAATAGTTAGGTCAATAGCTTCTTTCTTTGCAAATGCAACTAATTTATCAAATTCCATAGCACCTATATCAACACATTCTGCAATTTCAGATATTCCAGCATTACCTGGTGCGCAGTAAATTTTATCTGCCTTACTGCTCTGTGCCACTTTCCAGGCAATCGCATGTTCTCTTCCACCGCTTCCTACTATTAATATTTTCATTTGACAAACCTCCGTATGATGTGAATATTTTATTCTGAAATAAGTACTTTTCTGTCTTTTATAGTTACCTTACCATTAGCAATTAAATCAATTGCCTTAGGCATTATCTTCCACTCTGCTTCTTCCATTACTCTTCTCTGAAGAGTCTCCGGTGTATCATCCTCTTTAACTTCTACTGCCTTCTGCATAATGATTGGACCCGTATCGGTTCCTTCATCAACAAAATGAACTGTTGCACCGGTAATTTTAACACCGCGTTTTAATACTTCTTTATGAACATGCAGACCATAAAAACCTTTTCCACAAAAAGAAGGTATGAGTGCCGGATGAATATTTATTATTCTGTTCTCATATTTTGCAATAAGTTTTGCTGGAAGAACTACCATGCATCCGGCTAAAACTATTAAATCAAGATTATAAGAGTCTAATTTACTAATAAGAGTATCGTTAAATTCTTCTCTTGTCACAAAATTCTTAGGAGATATACACATTGCATCTATCTCGTTATTCTTTGCTCTTTCTAAAGCATATGCATTAGGATTATTGCTGATAACGACCTCAATTGATGCGTTTGTAATTGTTCCTGTCTGTAGCGCATCTATTACAGCCTGAAGGTTAGTTCCTCCACCTGATACAAGTACGCCGATTCTTAGCATAATGTAACTCCTTTTTCGCCTGCTGTAATCTGACCTATCACATATGGTGTTTCACCAGCGGCTTTTATAGCTTCCATTGCAGTCTCTGTATCTTCAGGGTCAATTGCAAGTACCATACCAATACCCATGTTAAATGTGTTATACATCATTTCTTCTTCAATATCACCATCCTGTGATAACATCTTGAATATTGCAGGAATTTCATAACTGTCTTTCTTAACTTCCGCTCTGACTCCGTCAGGTAACATTCTTGGAATATTCTCGTAGAATCCACCGCCTGTGATATGGCTGCATCCCTTAATATTAACTCCGGCTTCTTTAACGTTTCTAAGAGTTTTAACATATATTTTAGTTGGAGCGATTAATGCTTCGCCTAAAGTTTTTCCCAATGAATCATAATATGTATTAAGTGATTCCTGCGTCATGTTGAATACTTTTCTGACAAGTGAGAAACCATTGCTGTGAACTCCTGAAGATGCAATTCCAATTAATGTATCTCCGGCTTTAATATCTTTACCTGTAATTAAATTCTTCTCATCTACTACGCCTACTGCAAAACCTGCAAGGTCATATTCATCTACGGGATAAAAGCCCGGCATCTCTGCTGTCTCTCCACCAATTAATGCTGCATTAGACTGTCTGCATCCTTCAGCAACTCCACTGACTATTGTAGCAATCTTCTCCGGCTCATTCTTGCCGCATGCAATATAATCAAGAAAGAATAAAGGTTCTCCGCCTGCACACGCAATATCATTAACGCACATTGCAACGCAATCGATACCAACTGTATCATGCTTATCTAATAAAAATGCAAGTTTTAATTTTGTGCCAACACCATCTGTTCCTGAAACTAATGTCGGTTTTTCCATATTCTTAAATGCTTCCATTGAAAATGCACCTGAGAATCCACCGATGTTAGTTAAAACTTCCGGTCTCATTGTTCCTTTAATATGCTCTTTCATTAATTCTACTGACTTATATCCAGCTTCAATATCTACTCCGGCTTTCTTATAATCCATTGTTATATACCTCTTTCTGATTGATTTATGGTAGTTGCTCAGGTTAAATATGTATCTTTACTAACAACTACAATTTATATTTATAATTTCTTTACTACATCTGTTTTAAATACTCTTTATAACCTATCTCTTCTAACTTGGCTGCCTTAGCACTGACTTTTTCTTTAAGTCCCTGCTTGTACTCTTTAAGTTTTATTAATAATTCATCATCTGAAACGGCGAGTATCTTTGCTGCCATAAGTCCCGCATTAGCGCCACCGTTAATAGCCACTGTGGCAACAGGAATTCCCTGCGGCATCTGTACAATTGAATATAAAGAATCAACACCACCAAGTGATTTAGTATGAATAGGAACACCTACAACTGGTAACTGGAATATAGCTGCTGCCATTCCCGGTAAATGTGCTGCCCCACCTGCTCCTGCAATAATTACCTTTATGCCTCTCTCTTCTGCATGTGTTGCATAATCATAAAAAACATCCGGCATTCTATGAGCTGATATAACCGTCATCTCATAATCAATCCCGAATTCTTCTAAAATTTCAGCCGCCTTGCTCATAACATCAAGGTCTGAATCGCTGCCCATTAATATTCCAACTTTTGCCATTGTAATAATATCTCCTTTCAAAAACGTATATACAATTTATTTTACTAGTTTAATCTCATATAGTCAATCGATTTTGCCATATATTATTTAACAGTTTCTTGTACTAAAAGTCCCTGCCGCCATTCAGCATCAATATACTCTTTATTTACCACTGCATAAAGCCTGCTGCAATAATAAGGCACATCGCTATCCACAGAATGCCGTTAAAAATAGTTCCTATCCATGAAAAAATATAAAATTTATCTTTTTCTCTAAAACTCTTAAGTCCATACACTAGTCCGACTGTTGTAATTAGAAACGCTGTTGAACCCAATGCGCCAACAATTATACCCGCATTTCCGGCTTTTTTATATGAAACAATTACGCCTGCCATAAAAGCAATAAATGCCAAAATTCCAAGTATTACGGATATAATTCCGCCTCGCGTATTGTTTTTATTAGTGAATTTATATCCATATCGCTCTGTTTTCATTACCTAAATCACTTTCCTTTCAATGATTTCGTATTAAAGATACAATTTTATAAATAATATATCCTATTGCTCCTCCTAATGTATTAAGAATCAAATCATCCACATCAAATATTCCTATCATAAAATATAATTGCAGTAATTCAATGCAAAGACTAAATATAAACGTTGCTGTAACAACTCTTATAAATGAAAATCTTTTGCTGAATATATATGGAACAAACAATCCAAAAGGTACAAAGCACACAACATTTCCAAACAGATTTATTATTGCCCTGAAATTCATCGAACCTCCTAACAATCCGTAGAATCTCTTAATTTCCTCAAAAAGAGTAAGGTTATATCTGTACCCGTTGCTGTTTGTTCTGCCAAAGCCTTCTGATACCAGCAAGAAATACAATACACACACCATATATAAAATAAACAACAAACGGCTAACCCACATTAGCCGCTTATTTTCCTTTGACGTCTTACCCATATTAAAATGTAATATCAGATTTATCTCTTAACAGTTTTGCACCACTGATTATTGAGATAATTCCAACTGTCACACCAACTACAATCATAATTATACCAAGTACTATATTACCGGCTCCAACATTTTTCATAGATTTATAAATTCTTTCCATCATAAATTCCTCCGTTTCATTTTAAATGATTATTTAACGCCATACTGTTCATAATATGCATCAATTGATGATTTTAAACTATCATCAATAATTACTGTTCCCTTATATTCTCTATTATATAAATGTTCTACAACTTCTTCCATTGTTACAATTGCATTTGCATCAAAACCATATTTTTCCCTGATTTCAACTAACGCACTCTTATCACCTTTACCGCGTTCCATTCTGTTAAGTGAAACCATAAGTCCTTTAATTGTTACATCTCCCTGTGCCATAATAATCGGAAATGTCTCTTCAATAGATTTTCCTGAAGTAGTTACATCTTCAATAATTACAACTCTATCGCCATCTTTAATCGGGCTTCCAAGTAATATACCTGCATCTCCATGATCTTTTGCTTCCTTACGGTTAGAGCAGTAGCGAATCTCTTTACCATATAACTTATGATATGCCATTGTAGTTGCAACACTAAGTGGAATTCCCTTATATGCCGGTCCAAATAGCACATCAAAATCATCACCATAATTATCATGAATTGCCTTGGCATAGTATTCACCAAGTTTTGTAAGCTGTTCACCTGTAACATAAAGTCCTGCATTCATAAAGAAAGGGGATTTTCTTCCACTCTTTAATGTGAATTCTCCAAACTTTAAGACGTTACTGTCAACCATAAATTCTATAAATTCCTGCTTGTATTGTTCCATTTTATCTAATCCTCCTGTTTTGGAGGATTTAACCTCCATGTTTTGGAGGATTTAACCTCCATATTTTCAATGGTTCTAAGGGAAATCTGGGATTTCCTCACCTGTTTACTGTTTTTCAATTATAGCAAATCCAAATATCGTCATAATTTTAACATAAATTATTAAAGTTATCAATTTAAAAGTGAATCCTTTTTACTGTATATTTTACTTTTATTGCAAAAATTTCAGATGTAATGTTTAACATTGCCATAACTATATCAATTTTTCCGTTTCATTTGTGTATTCTGATTACACAAAAGGACTGCAATACACGGTGGTATCACAATCCTATAAATTATTTTCTGTTAACTTTTCCAACAAGTTCATTAACGTCCTCGCATTTATGAGCCAGCATATATTTCTCTATGCCCTCTACAATTTCTATCGTCGCATATGGATTAAAGAAATTGGCTGTTCCAACCGAAACCGCCGCTGCACCTGCTAAAATGAATTCTATCGCATCTTCATATGTAGTAATTCCACCCATTCCAATTATAGGTATCTTTACTGCATTCGCCACCTGATTAACCATTCTCACCGCAACCGGCTTAATGGCAGGACCAGAAAGTCCTCCCGTCTTATTTGTCAGCGCAAATGTCTGTCTGTTAATATCTATCCTCATTCCGGTGAGTGTATTAATAAGTGAAACTGCATCTGCTCCACCCTCTTCAACTGCTTTAGCCATTAACGTTATATCTGTAACATTAGGACTTAACTTCATAATTACCGGCTGCTTTGCAATCTTTTTAATCTCTTTAGTAATAGCATATGCAGTTTTTGCATCCTGACCAAATCCTATTCCTCCCTCTTTTACATTTGGGCAGGAAATATTAATTTCCAATAAATCTACGTCCTCATCTGCAAGTCTTTCCACTACTGCTAAATATTCTTCTGTTGTTTTTCCACATACATTTACAATGATTTTCGTATCATATTTCTTAAGAAAAGGTATATCCCTCTCGACAAAAACATCTATACCCGGATTCTGTAATCCAATGGCATTTAACATTCCACCATGTGTTTCGGCAATACGCGGTGTAGGATTGCCTTCCCATGGTACACTTGCCACACCTTTTGTAACTACTGCACCTAATTTGTTTAAATCCACGAATTCACTATACTCCATACCTGAACCAAAGGTTCCCGATGCGGTCATAACAGGATTCTTAAGTTCTACTCCTGCAATATTTACTGTTGTGTTCATTAGATTTCAACCTCCCTTGCATCAAATACCGGTCCGTCAGTACAGATTCTTGTATTATTAACATATGTATGTTCATCTTTATTCTTCGTTTTACACACGCAGCCAAGACACGCGCCGATTCCACATGCCATCTTCTCTTCTAAGGAAATCTGTGCCTCAATACCTTTATCTATGGCATACTGCTTTATTGCTCTAAGCATTGGCATCGGGCCACAGGAATAAATAATGTTACCTGAAATATTCTGTTCTCTTATGGCATCTAAAACATTTCCTTTTGTTCCTGCTGAACCATCTTCTGTAGATATGAATACTTTGCCATAATTCTTAAGTTCATCTAACAGGAAAAGTTCATCTCTGTAACCAACTACAATATTTATTTCGCAGTCATACTGTCTTAGTAATCTCTTAGCCAATTCCACAATAGGCGGTACACCGATACCACCTGCCATAAGTATTGCTGATTTATTCTTAAGTGTATAACCATTTCCAAGAGGACCAAGAATCTTAACACTCTCATCACTTAAAAGTTTTGAAAATTCGTCTGTACCTTTTCCTACCACTCTATATACAAGTCTAATTGCCGTCTTATCATCATTTACTTCACAAATACTTATAGGTCTAGGCAAAAGTGTTGCTCCATTTTTAGAATACACTGATACAAACTGACCTGCTGCTGCATCCTCAGCAATAGAGGTTCTTACCCAGATACTATAAATATCTTTAGCAATTTCTTCCTGTCTGATTACTACTGCTTCTTCTATTTTATACTTATGTAGCTTTTCCTGCTCTGGCATATTAGCAATCTCACCTTTCCATTAACCTGCAATACACTACACAGGTATAATATAAACTGTTATTTATTTAAGATTAAATGTTTTCTGTAATATCTTTTATCATGAATTCAACGGCTGCTCTTGATGCATCTGCATAATTCATTTCACCAAATGTCTTGTACTGTTCCTGCTTGTAGGCTGCAATAATTCCTCTTGAAGAATTAACAATTGCTCCAAGTCCGTCTTCATTAAAATATGGTGCAAGGTCTTTAGCTTTTCCACCCTGTGCCCCATAGCCCGGTACAAGAATATAGGTCTTAGGCATTATTTTTCTAAGAATCTTACCCATTTCAGGATAAGTAGCACCAACTACTGCACCCACATAGCTGTATGAATCTCCCATGTGACTTTCGCCCCACTCTGCAACTTTTTCGCCCACAAGTTCATATAGAGGTCTTCCATCTATTAATCTATCCTGAAATTCACCACTAGATGGATTAGATGTCTTAACAAGTACAAATATACCTTTATTGTTTTCCCTGCATACGTCTATAAACGGATTAACACCATCACTTCCAAGATAAGGATTGACTGTTACAAAATCCTCGTCAAGCGGTGTAATTACCTTATTCCCAACTTTAACTGTTCCTACATGCCCTACTGCATATGCGGCAGATGTAGAACCGATATCTCCACGCTTAATATCTCCAATTACCACCAAATCTTTTGACTTTGCATAATCAACCGTCTTTTTAAATGCTTTAAGTCCCTCTATGCCAAACTGCTCATACATGGCAATCTGTGGTTTTACTGCCGGAATAAGGTCATAAGTCGAATCAATTATTCCCTTATTAAACTGCCATATTGCTTCAGCTGCACCTTCTAATGTTTCACCAAATTCATCATATGCCTTTTTCTGAATCCATTCCGGCACGTAATTTAACATCGGGTCTAGTCCAACCACAATAGGTGCGTTTGTTTTTTTAATTTTGTTCACAAGTTTGTTAATCATTAATAATTCCTCCGTAAATATTTTTATATACAATTTCACCATTATGAATGGTATATTCAACTACACCCTTTACTTTAGTTCCGTTAAATGGTGTGTTTCTGCCTTTTGAAGCAAAATCTTGCGTATTAATTATATATTCCTTTTCAGGATTAAATATCATGATATCAGCAATTCTTCCCTCTTCTATACTTCCCCTGTCTATTCCTAATATTTTTGCCGGATTATAGCTCATCTTCTCGACCATCTGCATTGGTGTAAGATATCCTTTGAGGACAAGTTCTGTATGAGTAAGTGATGCTGAGGTTTCAAGCCCTACAATTCCAAATGGTGCTTTTTCAAATCCCTTAGACTTTTCTTCGGCACTATGAGGTGCATGGTCGGTTGAAATAACGTCCATTATTCCGTTTTTCAATCCCTCTTTCAATGCTTCTACATCTGCCTTACTTCTAAGAGGTGGATTCATTTTATAATCAGCATCATTTTCTTTTATGTCTTCTGTTGATAATATAAAATGATGTGGACACACTTCACCGCTAACAGGCAGTCCATCTTCCTTGGCTTCCTTAATCATTCTTACACTGTCTGCTGTAGAACAATGACACAAATGCAGCCGTGCTCCGGTTTCTTTCGCAAGTAAAATATCTCTTGCTACAATTATGTCTTCAACTGCATTACTTATTCCCTTTAATCCCAATTCCTTTGCCTTATTATCAGCATTCATAACACCGCCTGCTACTAAATTAATATCTTCACAATGAGCCATTACAGGAATATTGCATTCTTTTGCCATTTTCATTGCTTCTCTATATACATTGGAATTCATAACTGATTTTCCGTCTTCACTTATTGCACAAATTCCTTTTTCCTTCATTCCTCTGATATCTGTGACTGTCTGACCGGCTTGTCCGATGGTTACTGCTCCTACTGGTAATACGGTGACACAGGCTTCTTTTGCCGCTCTTTTAACAATCTCATCCACTATTTCAGGATTATCTGTTGAAGGCTTAGTATTTGGCATTGGACATATAGTAGTGATGCCGCCTCTTGCTGCAGCCCTCGCACCGGTTTCTATTGTCTCCTTATATGTGAATCCCGGGTCACGCAAATGTACGTGCAAATCTATAAGTCCCGGCATTACATAGCAGCCTGATGCATCTATTGCCTCACAGTCACTTGCTAAAATATTGCTGCCAATCTTTTTTACCCTGCCATCTTCTATCAGAATGTCGAGTATTGCATTAGTTTCTGTCTTGGCATCTATAAGTTTTCCATTCCTAATTAATATCTTCACTTTAAACCTCCATTACATACTATTATTTTAAAGATTGTTATTCTTATTTATACTCATGAAGTGATTTTTTATCAATAATTGTACGGTTATCCATTGTTTTCATTATATCTTTAATCTGTATTGAATCATTAGTATTTTCTAAATTATATAATCTGTTATTATTAAATCCTAAAACTATTGGTTTCAGAATATCCTTATGATTTTCTACAAGTACAAGTCCTTTTTCACCATTAGTAAGTTCGACACAGACACCAGGAGCTAAAATATTTATTGATGAGGTAAGAGCCCTTATTACTTTCTGGTCCATAATGCCACTTTCATACAACTGCTTAACTACTGTATATTCTGAGGTCGGCGCAACATCTAATTTCATTGCTGTTAACTTATCAAAAATATCTGTCAGAATAAGTATCTTTGCCGAAACACTCATGCTCTTTTCACGTCCTTCATATACGTTACTCCCAAGCTCATAAGCCGCACGCTGTACCGATGCAGCTAAGCGCTTAACTGCCGGAGTAATATTAGCATATTCCAAAAGATTATAGCCTTCTAATACTGCACTTTTAATATTATTCTTATCTTCTTCACTTGGATCATCACTACATGCCACTTTCTCATTAACAAGCAGCAAACCAATGTCATGTACCAGCGCTGATACCACAAGTTCCCTCATATCTGCTGAATTCTCATTCATCTTCTTAGCCACCAGTGTGCATAATATTGCCACATTAAGCGAATGTTTATACACATAATCTCCCGGACTTCTTAAATTTTGCGCAAAATTTATTTTCTTTCTGCTTCTCCCATAAGTTGAAATAATTAAATCTGCCATTTTTAATAAATTCTTAGGCTCATTATGATTAATTATTGACTGCAAATCTTCTTTAATACTAAATATTGCCATAGTCTGAAAACGTTCAAATTCAACATCTTCATCAGTCATAGGCGGAAGTGGTTCTGCCGGCTCTAAAATATATATTCCTATAAGTTCAAAGTTCTTAATACTTGCTATCCCCTGCTCTGTAAGTTTCGTATCTCTTCCATATAATAAGACACCTTTTTTATTATATATAGGTTTTGCCAGACGCATCCCCTGTTTCAAATCTTCTGTTTTAACAAAAAGCATTGTATACCTCCACTTTTTCATTTAGTTTTTATTATACTCTAATTTCATATAAAAGAAAAGTAGATTTAGTTTTAGTCTTTACTTTAAATTGATAGATTGTTATACTGTTTATGAATTATGAAAATGTTTTAAAATCATCTAACTGCCCACGTCACAGGCAGAAATAATTTTTAAATGTGACGCAGAAAAGAGGAAAATATGAACCAAAATACAAAAAAAACGATTCCCATGATAGCAGGAATCGCAGCAACATTTTTTTCATTATTAAGTTTTATAATGCTCTTTCCAATTTTTTGTCCCTGTTTATCAGGCGCCTCAAATGTCAGGACAATTACCGCAAACACATTGTAGAGTGGAACTGAACCCAACATCATAAGCGGTGCCATTCCAGCATTTCCACTGATATTCTGTAAAAGTGCTATTCCGAGTATGGCAGATTTGGTGCGATTGCGTCATAAATATTAAACCTTAATCAGATACTTAGAAAATCTTATTATTGCAGCATAGCAAGAGGGGTCTTTTGTACCAATTGACGAAACACTATCAGTGATATACTTTTTGACACCTTAACCCTATCTTGCGAACTGACTATTATACAGATTAGCATAAAAGCCATTCTGTTTTAATAAAGTCTTATGACTTCCCTGCTCTATAATACTTCCGTCACGCATTACAAGAATTATGTCTGCCTCTTTAATTGTAGACAGACGATGGGCAACGATGAAACTTGTTCTTCCCTTCATCATCTTTGCAAATGCGCTCTGTATCTTCTGTTCTGTTCTGGTATCAATTGAAGATGTGGCTTCATCAAGTATTAACATAGGCGGAAGGCATAGCATAACTCTTGCTATACATAAGAGCTGTTTCTGTCCCTGTGACAGATTTCCTCCATCTTCAGTAATATACGTGTCATATCCATCTTTTAATCTTTTAATAAAGGTATGAGCATGAGAAGCTTTAGCTGCTTTAATCATTTCCTCATCTGTGGCATCGGGTTTTCCCATACACAGATTTTCTCTGATAGTTCCCTCTTTGAGCCACGTTTCCTGAAGTACCATTCCGTAAGAAGTTCTAAGACTGTCTCTTGTAATATTCCTGATATCTGTACCATCAACTTCTATACTTCCACTATTCACATCATAAAACCTCATAAGAAGATTGATAACTGTAGATTTACCACATCCTGTCGGACCTACAATAGCTACTCTCTGTCCCTGCTTAACTGCAAGATTAAAATCTTCTATAAGTTTTTTCTCCGGAACATAAGAAAAATACACATTTTCAAGAGCAAGTGTGCCATTGACATTTTTTAATACTTCTGCATTATCGTCATCAGGAATCTGCGGCTCTTCTTTAATAAGTTCAAAAATTCTTGCCGCACATGCCAGTGCATTCTGAAGTTCCGTTACCACTCCCGATATTTCATTAAAAGGTTTTGTATACTGATTAGCATAACTCAAAAAACATGACAGCATACCAACCGTAAACGCAGGATTAGATATGGCTGTAAGGGCGCCTGTTATACCAACACCGGTATACACAAGACTATTTACAAATCGTGTAGAAGGATTAGTCGTCGATGAGAAAAATATTGCTTTTAAAGAATATTTTCCAAGTCTTTCATTTATATCATCAAATGATTCCAGAGCTTCGTCTTCATGACCAAACGCCTGAACCACTTTTTGATTTCCAATCATTTCATCTATGAGGGCAGTCTGCTCACCTCTAGTCTCTGACTGCATTCTAAACATCTGATAAGTTCTTTTAGCAATAAAGCTTGCAACAAAAAGTGAAATCGGAGTAATTAACACCACCACAACTGTTATCTTAACATTAATTGTAAGCATAAATATAAGTGTTCCGAGTATTGTAATAATTCCGGTAAATAACTGTGTAAATCCCATCAGCAATCCATCTGCAAATGTATCTACATCAGTAATAACACGGCTTACAATTTCGCCATACGAATGTGCATCAATGTATTTAAGCGGAAGGATTTCTAATTTTTCAAATGCTGCCTTTCTTATATCCCTAATTACACCATATGTTATCTTGTTATTACAAATATTCATTATCCATTGTGCAATAGCTGTAAATGCCACAATCACCGCAATTTTACGAAGTATGACAAATATTTCATGGAAGTCTACATCACCCTTACCTATTATCATATCTACTGCATTTCCTGTAAGAATAGGTACATAAAGTGTCATTGCTACAGTTAATGCTGCGAAAACAATGGATAAAATAACAAACGCCATATATTTTCTGATATAGTTTAAAACCTCTTTAAAAGTCTGTGACTGTAAAGCATTATTAGATTCTTTATTTTTCATATCAGAGCACTCCTTCCTTCTCTTCTTTAGAAATCTGTGAGTAATGAATTTCCTTATATTCTTCACATTTATCAAGAAGTTCTTCGTGCGTTCCCATCATAACAATTTTACCATCATCTAATACAATGATTTTGTCCGCATGCTGTATGGAAGATGTTCGCTGTGACACTATGAATACCGTCATATCCCCATCCATTTCGCTTATAGCTCTGCGAAGTTTTGCATCGGTAGCAAAATCCAAAGCTGAAGCACTGTCATCTAATATGAGAATATGAGGATTCTTTACAAGAGCACGGGCAATTGTAAGCCTCTGCTTCTGTCCGCCTGACAGATTCTTTCCACCCTGCTCAATCATCTCATCTAACTTGTCCGTTTTCTGTTCAACGAACTCTCTTGACTGCGAGATATCTAACGCCCTATATATCTCTTCATCGGTAACATCTTCTTTACCCCATCGCAGATTATCCCTGATTGTTCCTTTAAATAACACGGCTTTCTGCATAACCATTCCTACGATTTCCCTTAATTTCTCCACTGGCTGGTCTTTTACGTCAAGACCATTTACTAATACTTCACCGCCTGTCGCATCATAAAATCTGGGAATCAGATTGACTACCGATGATTTACCACAGCCCGTTCCTCCTATTATTCCCACAGTTTCACCACGTTTTACCTTAAAATCAATATCTGTAAGTGCTTCTTCTCCGGCATCTTTATATTTCAAACATACGTGATTAAATTCAACTGAATATTCCGATGAATTATCTGTCATTGTTACTTCTGTTTTATCCACTACTGATGGTTCTACCTTAAATATACTTTCGATTCTGTTAGCACTTGCAAGTGCTTTTGTACATGAAATAACTAAATTAGCCACTTTAACCACTTCTACAAGTATCTGTGACATATAATTAACAAGTGCTACTACCTGACCCTGACTTATATCTCCGGCATTAACCCTGACCGCACCTGTATAAATCAATGCCACAATTCCACCATTTATAATAATATAGGTAATTGGATTCATTAAAGCTGAAATACGTCCTACATACATCTGAATTTTAGTTAGTGCTTCATTATTCTCATTAAATTTATTTTCTTCATCTTTTTCCTTGTTAAATGCTCTGATTACCCTTACGCCTGTAAGATTTTCTCTGGTTTTAAGTAATACTCTATCAAGATTTTCCTGAACTTTTTTATAAAGCGGAATACTCACAAACATTATTGCAAATACTACCAGACACAGAAGTGGGATAATCACTGCAAATACAAGTGCTGCCTTAACATCAATTGTAAATGCCATAAGCATTGCCCCTGCCACAACAAAAGGCGAACGAAGTAATAGTCTGAGAACAAGATTAACACCATTCTGCACCTGATTCACATCACTTGTCATTCTTGTAATAAGAGTAGATGTACCAAGGGTATCAATTTCCGAAAACGATAATCCCTGAATATGGCTAAACAATGAATGTCTTAATTTAGTTGCAAAACCCACTGCTGCCTTTGCTGCAAAAAACTGTGCTGTAATTGAACACACCAATCCGATTATTCCAAGTGATATCAATACAATACACATTTTACTGATATACTGTTTATCTGCATTTCCAATCCCTTTGTCGATAATAGCAGCCATTACAAGCGGCACAAATAATTCAAATGCTGCTTCTAATAATTTAAATAACGGGCTTAACACACATTCTTTCTTATAATCCTTTAAGTATTTCATTAACGATTTCATATTACTTACCTTTCTGTTTCACTTCTCTAATTATATCTCCCAAGGTGTATCTTTCTTATCTGTATTATTGCCATCTTTCATTTTAAGTTCCGGATTAATAACACTAACCTTAGTATTAGCAGGAATTGACTCTGTTATGAATGCATTACCTCCAATTACGGTCCCTTTTCCAATTATTGTTTCTCCTCCGAGTACCGTTGCCCCCGAATATATAGTTACATTATTCTCTATTGTCGGATGCCTCTTAACCTCTCTTAACTGCTGACCGCTTCTTGTAGACAAGGCGCCAAGAGTAACACCCTGATATAGTTTTACATAATCACCGATTATTGTAGTTTCGCCAATTACAACGCCTGTACCATGGTCAATAAAGAAATATTTACCGATATCAGCTCCTGAGTTAATATCAATCCCCGTCTTACCATGAGCATATTCCGTCATAATCCTCGGTATAAATGGTACGTTTTGAACATATAGTTCATGTGCAAGCCGATATACATATATGGCAAATAATCCCGGATATGAAAATATTATTTCTTCCTTACTTTTGGCTGCCGGGTCTCCATCAAATCCTGCCTGAACATCCATAAGAAGCATATTTTGTATATATGGAAGTTTCTTAATAAAATTCACACATATTTCTTCTGACTTTCTAACAATTTCTTCGTATTCATTTTTCTCACATAACTGATAATTCATCGCCAGAAGAATCTGCTTATTCAGCCTTTCTTTAATATCTACTAATTCTTCTCCCACAAAATAATTCTCAAAAGAATAACTGAGATTAAAATCTTCAAAATATCCGGGAAATATTATTCTCCTTAAATCTTTAATTATTCCGATAATTTCATTTCTGCTTGGTAAATGCATTGTCTTGTTGAGGCAAAGCAACTCTGATTGTCTGTAATTTTCAGTAATATTTCTAATTGTATCTATAATATCCTGTTCAACTTGTGTTATTTCATTATCTACACGTAATTTTTCCATGATTACCTCCATTTTTAGTTCCTATAAAATAATGTTTGATTAGTGTATCAAAAAGCATACTTTTTGGCACTCCAATCATGATGATGCCAGAGGCAAATATATAACTTATCATATTATTCATTAGATTGCACAAAAGACTCATCTTGCTGTGCAATCTGATGAATATAAACACAATATATGCTACTTGCCCCCGGCATCATCATGTTTCCATATCAAAAATTTATTTACAAATAAACTTTAGTATACTTCATTATATTAAAAATAGCAAAAAAAGGGAACCGGCAATATGCCAATTCCTCAATTTTTTGGTTATTTAATTTCTATCCTATAATAAGATACGCAAAATATCCTGCGTAACATACGAGCATTGTGATGCCTGCTATTCTTCCAAGCTGTTTTTTTCTAAATACACCTATAAGAAGAAGTACTGCTGCTGCAACTGCAATTATTCCATCAAATACAAAGTTATTACTGTATGGAACCGATTTAATAAGACATGTTGTTCCAAGTACAAATAGAATATTGAAAATATTACTTCCTACTATATTACCTATGGCAATATCTGCCTTTCCCTTAATTCCTGCTGTTACTGAGGTAATAAGTTCCGGAAGTGACGTTCCAAATGCTACAATTGTAAGACCTATAAGTCTGTCACTCATTCCAAGAATCTTTGCTATCTCTGTAGCTCCATCTACAGTAAAATCACTTCCTATAACTATACCCGCCATACCAACTAATGTAATTAATATCAGTTTTACAAGTGAATCTTTTTTACCCTCAAATTCTTCCTCTTCCTCTTCCACTGCCGGCTGACCTTTTTTAGCCATTTTGAAAAGATAAATAAGGAAAATAATGAATAATACCCATAGAATAATGCCTGATGCAAGTCCTAATTCACCTTTTACTCCACCGATTACTACTAATACCAATGTAATAAATATGACAAATGGTATCTCAAAATAAACAGTTGATTTAGCAACTTTCAATACTGTAATACATGAAGTAATCCCCAGAATAAGTAAAACATTCAGTATATTACTTCCAATAATATTACCAATTGCTATTCCTGTATTTCCCTTAATTGCTGAACTGATACTTATAGCTGCCTCCGGTGCTGATGTACCGAATGCCACAATTGTAAGACCGATAATAAGCTGGGGGATTCCAAACTTATCTGCAATCTTCGATGCACCTTCAACAAAGAAATCCGCACCTTTAATCAGTAGTACAAACCCTAAAATAAGTAATCCTGCATTAATCAAAAAATTCATCTTTAATACTCATGCATATCCCAAAATTTTTGTGATACTGCCACTTATTAACAGATCAGAAAATGGGCAGACTGCATAATCCTTTCTCATGTTCTAATTTCTCTGATTCTGTCTTTTTGATACAAAGTTAAACAAATACAATACTGCAATTTTCTGCTTTGTTTCTGGTAAGTAATCATATCAATAATAAAAAAAAGTGTCAACATATTTTATTGTTTTTTAATTGTTATTC
>CAZQRO010000018.1:15415-27421 GCA_964595785.1 uncultured Eubacterium sp. | reverse complement strand
ATATAGGAAGCCGAGGTAATGATATGAAAGCAGTAATTAAAGCAGAGAACCTTACAAAAATATTTGGTGAAGGTGATAATAAATTAACAGTATTAGACAATATTAATCTTGAAATAAAAGAGGGTGAATTTGCTTCTATTATGGGACCATCAGGGTGTGGCAAGAGTACACTGCTATATCTGCTTGGAGGCCTGGATGCTCCAACTGAAGGAACGGTACTAATTGAAGAGAATGATATCAATAAGATGAAAGATAAGGAAAAGAGCAGGTTAAGACGTGAGGACATCGGATTTGTATTTCAGTTTTATAATCTTGTTCAAAATCTTACGGTAGAAGAAAATGTAATGCTTCCTCTTGTTATGGCAGGAAAGAAGACGAAAGATTACAAAGAAGAACTCGATGAGATACTCGAGATGGTCGGACTTAAGGATAAACGTAAAGTCATTCCAAGCAAATTATCAGGAGGGCAGCAGCAGAGAGTATCTGTGGCAAGGGCGGTTATTGCCAATCCTAAGATAATACTTGCTGATGAACCAATCGGTAATCTTGACAGCAAAGCCGGAAAAGAGATAATGAACCTGTTCAGAATCATTAATGAGCAGAAAAATATTACCATATTGCAGGTTACACATTCGGAAGAATCCGCAAAATACGGAAAACGAATTATCAGATTAAATGATGGCGTGATAGAAAAAGAAGAAATAAATTAATTATATAAAGCCACTGTACATTAAAAATTATATTTTATTAGTGTATGGCGGCTATTCCAATGTCGTATTATGTCGAAATGTGTCAATGACATTTAATTGACATATTTCAACATAAAGTGTACACTTATTTCTATGAGACGGAATAATATTTTAATTGGGCAAACTTGGGGAAACTTAAGGACGCTAAGCCAGAAGTCTAAATAGTGTGGGATAAGTTGGAAAATGTAATATGTCTAGACAAATACTATATTATTATGATAGTTGGGTTGCAATGAATAAAAAGTTCGTTGCAACTTTTTTTGTATTCTAAAAACACTGTAATAAGAGAAGTTGTAAGAATATAAACTATATTAAAATAATATTTTTAAATAAATATGACTTTGGGAAAGATAAATTTTTGAAAAATAAAAAAGTATATACATATTGTATATGTAAAAAAGTGATATAAATTGACTAAGTTAAATTAGTCATTTATATAAAATATCTAATAGCGCGCAAAAAGGATAAAATTAATTGATTTAAGGAGAACAAAAAAATGAGAAAAAAATTATCAGGTATGAAGAGAAAGAGAGTGGGTGCATTATTAGCAACATTGATGTTGGGAACAAGCATTCCAATTATTAATGCATTCGCATCATCGGCATCAAAAGATTTTGCATATGGTAATAATATTGATGCATATTTACACACATATGTGGATTTTTTAGAGGGACCATTATGGATTACAGACAAAGTCTGGTGCAATATTAGTCTGAATGGACCGGAAGCTGCTTGTACAGAAGGAATATATACATTAGCAACTAATAAGAATATTGTAGTTAGTAAGATTCATCTTTCATATAGAAATTTGAGTGATAGTTACACAGAAAAATCAGAAGGATATGGTGGAAGTTATGCTTATTTGGAGGGAACATATGGTTCAAAAAATTTCTATTTGAGAACAAAGTAAGACAGAGTGGATATTGTACATAATTTATTAGTAAAATCAGGTGTTCAGGAGGCTTCAATATTTTTGATGTATATGTTTAAATGTATATTTTATTCGGAAAATAGTGCCTCTTAACACCTGATTAAATAAGATGTCGGGGTCAAATATATATGAATGCTATTTGACCCGACATCTTAAATATAGAATTATAGATTAATTATGCAGCAAGGAGAGGACAATATAATTTTGTCAAAATGTTTATGAAAAAAATAAAATTAAAGTGTAAATTGTTTTTTAGAAATAAAAGTATTACAACACTGTTGATATTAGGACTTTTGGTGTCTTACTTTATTGTGATAAATGGTGTGGCAATGTTAAGTCAGATATCTGAGGAACAGAAAAAAAGCAGCATTGAAGAATATGAAAATGAAAGAAAATTTATATTGGCAAAATACGTTCCGGAAGAGTGTGAAACCACACAAGCGGAAATGTATGATGAAAAGTACGAAGAAACCTTGAGAACATTAGCTACCGGCAAAGGTAATCTCATGCTTATAGGCTGTGGCGTAAATGTTGGAAACACATTAAAAGGTGTATATGCAGATATAGTATATTCACTGGAGAAAGATACAGTTAACAAGAAGATAATCAGTGGAAGAATGCCATCGGAAGAAGAAATAGACAGTAAGGAAAAAGTGGCATTAGTGAGCAGTGATATGAAGAAATATATAGAAGAAAAAGATAGTATCTCACAAATTGAAATAAATAATGTTAAGTATAAGGTTACAGGAATATTTGAAACAAATGATATGTCAAGTACCAGAGCAGATGTAATTCTATTCAAGGATACATTTACAGATGAGGATTTAACTACAATGGTTGCTGAACAAGGATATGTTGGAGTAAGTTATAGTGGAGATATTACGGAAACTGACTATCAGGCATTGCTGCAAAAGATACGAAGTGCAGGAGAAATAGCCGATGAGGCTATTAATACTGAAAACCAGGAAAATAAGAATAGAGTTCTATTTAATAAGATATTTATGGCAATATTATTTGCTTTTTCTATAATAAACTGTATGGTAATTTCTGATGTATGGATAAACAGCAGATTTAGAGAACTTATAATAAGAAAAACAATGGGATATTCAGTTATGCAGATTATTAATCTTCTGTTATGCGATTTGTTAAAGTATAGCAGTGTTTCAATACTGTCAGCAGCAGTTATGCAGTTATTGACAGTAAATGTTTTTATGCAGGGCAGTCTTAATATGGAATACTCGATAAATAATATGATATGTCTTATACTTGCACTGGCAGGAGTAGTGAGTATCTCACTTATAGTTCCGATAATAAAATTAAAGAAAACACTGCCAGCAAGAAAGATAAATGGATAGATGAAAAGATAATCGATATAAACTATAAACGAAAAGAGGAAGCAAATGTTAGTTATATTAATAGATTCAATTATTCGGAGGATTAAAAGTGTGTTATGCACAATAGTTCTGTGTATGGTATCCATAGTACTAATCTATTTTGCGGTATATATATATAAGGACAATGTCTATTGCAAGGATAATGCAGACAGACTGCTTGGAGGAGGAATAGGTAATACAGGTGTGTTAAGTTGCGTTGATGGTCTTTGGAATGACAGACTTGATGAGTTCAGAAATGAATTATACAGCCTTGATGGGATAGAAGGAGTTGGTGCAACTATGCCGCCGGGGGCAGGATATTTTGGGTTGGAGGATATTTATGAAATTCAATCTAAGTATATAGATATGGATAAAGTAGACCAAAGTGAATTTTATGATTGGATTTACTGTACTAACATTGAGAATACAGAATTGAATGTATTAAACCTAAAACTGGAGAGTGGTGAGTTAATATCGGAGGTCGACCAACCTAAAGATGTTATATATCTTTATTTAGGAAATAACCTGAGTGAGATACCGATTGGTACTGAATATAATATCTCAACAGGAAATGGGACAATAGAAATAAATAACAAACTGATTGTGAAAGGAATATTAAGTAAGGATTCAAGATTGATTGATGATAGTATGTTTTCTAGTACCGGTGCTTTTTATTCAGAGAAATGTTTCTCACAGCTTGATAACGTGGTACTATGCGTTGGAAATGAATCAATTACAGATCGCTGGCTGTTTAGGTATAGTGAAGATATAGATTTTAATACCGCAAAAACTAAAATAGAAGAAGTTGCACAAAAGTATGGGATAAATGTTCTAGTGGGAAACGTACAGAAAATTATGGAAGAAAAAGAGGAAGCAACAAGTGAATTAAACAAAACGATTGTTGATTTGCTTGTTATTGCGATAATAGTAAGCATATCAATAATGGTGTGTATGCAGATAATGCTTATAATAAATAATTTATCAGAATATGGTATTCTATGTGCAAATGGATACAGTATCAGGACAATATGTGGAATGCTTATAATAGAGAATGTTATAAAGACAATGATAGCATTTATAGCGGCAACACTTATTTCATGGAAGTTGATTTTTTTCTCATTTGCAGGTATTGAAGAAATGAAACCTGTTTTTGATGACATCTTTTTTAGATATTCTGTTTTTGCAGTTGGATTGTGTTCAATAGGAATAATAATTATTTCATCTGCTATACCAGTAATAATGATGTCTAGGTATAAGGTTGTTGATTTGATAGGAGGAAATGAAACATGATTGAATTAAAGAACATTACAAAAATATATGGAACAGGTGCTAGTGGGACAAAAGCACTTGATGATGTATCGCTTCAAGTTAAAGACGGAGAAATGTTGGCAATAATGGGAACATCTGGTTCTGGTAAATCAACTCTTATTAATATTATAGGAGGAATGGATAAACTAACTTCCGGAACATATTTTTATGATGGAAATGATGTTGGAAATATGAACACTTCAAAATTAAATAAATTTAGAAAAGATAATGTGAGTTTTATATTTCAACATTTTGCTCTTCTTAACCATTATTCGGCATATGAAAATGTTGAGGTTCCTCTGCGTGCCCATAGAATTAGCAAAAAAGAAAGAAAAAGAAGAATAATTGATAAACTGAAAATGGTGGGAATAGAGGAACAGGCAGATAAGCTTCCTGTGGAAATGTCGGGTGGACAGCAGCAGCGTTGTGCAATAGCGAGGGCATTAGTATATGATAGTCAATTAATCCTGGCTGATGAACCGACAGGAGCATTGGATTCATCTAACAGTGCAGAAATTATGAATATATTTAGAAACATAAATAAACTTGGAAAAACTGTGATAATTGTAACGCACGATTCTAATATTGCGGATAAATGTGATAGAATTATAAAGATTGAAGACGGAAAGATTACAGAGGACAATTATTCAAAAAAGTGATATACTAAAACATTAATACGGAATTTTTTTGTTCAGGAATCTGATCATGTTATTGCAGATGGGCAGGTTATGTTGCAAATAATCACATTAAAAAATTTGTCTGAGTAACCATATGTTAAAGATGCTTCAGAATGGAGATTAGCATGATTAAAAGTATTACTTACATTAAGCATAGTGGATTTTTAGTAGAAGCAGAAAAGTGTTATCTGCTGTTTGATTATTACAAGGGAGAAGTCCCAGAACTCGATAAGAATAAGATGCTGTATGTATTCGTGAGCCACAGACACCCGGACCACTATAACAGAGATATATGGAATTGGCGTAAGGAAAGGGAGAATATCAGGTATGTAATAGCAAAGGATATACCTTTTTCAGCGGGACAGCGTGAAAAAATCGGTTTAACACAAGAGGAAGTTAAAAGGGTCACTGTTATCAGGGCAAATGAGATATACAATTTACCGGAAATGAATATTAGTGTTGAAGCACTAAGGTCTACAGATTGTGGTGTTGCGTTTATAGTGACAGTAGAAGACCAGACTATTTATCATGCAGGCGATTTAAATAACTGGAAGTGGGAAGGCGAAACGGAAGAGTATAATGTAGAAATGGAACTTAATTATAAGATGGAAGTGGATAAATTAAAGGAAAGGGATATAGATGTGGCATTTCTGCCTCTCGACCCAAGGCAGGAGAAAGATGCATTTTTAGGAATAGAGTATTTTGTTAACAGAGTTTTGACGAACGTCAAAACAGATAAAATGGTACATATATTTCCGATGCATTTCTGGAATAAGCCGCAGATAATCAGAGAATTTGTTGACAGAAATCCTTTAATTGGTAAAAATATAAAGGTATATTATTCTGAATATGCGGGAATAAAATTTAATATGGACAATTAAAATGATTAAATGGTAAAAATATTTAAGGTATTGAAATTAAATAAAGTTAAATAAAACCTAAATATGGTGTTGACAGTAAAAGGCAATAATGCTATTATTCACATAGTATTAAAAACTATATTACATAAATATTAATAACTACATAGAATAAATATTAATATCTATGGAATATAGAGAACAATATCAAATAAATTATTTCGTCATAAATGATAGTGTGAAAGTTAGTAAATCAGAGATTATTTATACGCAAATTTGTGCTTACAGCTAAGAGTTTGCCGGGAGATGACGAGAATGGAGATTGAGATGAATAATAGCAAAACAGCATTGATTGTTGATTCCGGTTGTGATATTGAGGAATCATTTGCACAGAAATATGACATAAGAATTCTTGGATTAAAAGTAATATATGGAATGGAAGTTTATTCAGACGGAATAGATATTAATCCCATGACCGTGTATGAAAGATTTCCGGATGAGATTCCTACTACTTCGACGCCGAATGCGCAGGAAATTATGGATATTCTTGATAAAATTAAAGCAGATGGCTATGAGAATGTCATTGCAGTATGTATTTCTAGTAAGTTAAGCGGTACTTGCGATACTGTTAAATCAGTATTAGAAGAGTATGACGGACTTAATGGCTTTGCACTTGATACTAAAAACATTTCAACAGGTGCAGGTCTGCTTGCCATGTGGGCAGCAATACAATTGGAAAATGGAATGAATTACACACAGGTTGTGGAAAAACTTCCTGATAAAGTTGCAGATTCGCATGTGTTTTTCTATATGGATACATTAGACTATCTGAAAGCCGGCGGAAGAATAGGAAATGTTACAGGATTTATTGGTAAGGCATTAGATTTAAAACCGGTTATATCCTGCAATGAAGAGGGAATATATTACACAGTTACCATGTTAAGAGGAAGAAAAAACAGCGTAAAAAAACTTGTAGGTATTGTGGATAAAAGGCTTGGGCATGACGATAAATTGTGGATGAGTATAATGAACGGCAAGGCGGAGGACAGAGTAGAAGAGACAGAAAATTATATTAAAGAGATTTTTGATAAGGTGGAGATTGTAGAGAAAAAACAGATAGTTGCATCAATGGCAGTACACACAGGACCGGGACTTATCGGAATAGGTATTCTAAAATTGTAAGATTTTCTGTCTGCAATAAAAATACGTTACAAATCCTGCATTTTATGATATTATATTGTAAGAATTGCAGGATTTTTTTGTATATACAAAATCAACATTATGTAAAAAGAAAAGGAAGGCAGCGAGTTATGACAGCATTAATTGTTGCTAACGTAGAAGTTGATTTTTAGAAAAAAGTGATTGAGCATGGAGATGAAACAGACATATGGGTACAGCATATTTGTTAAATGTTATTTATAAAACTAAAGTGGGAAAACGTGAGGAATTCCTTAAGAAAATAGAAGATATTCAGATGGCGGAATTGTCACGAGAGGAAACTGGAAATATTATGTATCAGTATAGTATTTCTGATAATTCCTTATGTGAAGTGAAGTTATGTGAAATATGGGAAAACCGTGAAGCACAGGCGGCTCACAGGGAGACAGCGCATTTTAAAAAATTAGGGGAACTTAAAAGTTCTTATATAACAGATACGATAATTGAGGAACATGACGTATATATGACAGAGAAAATTAATCGTTCTCTCAATGGTATAGTTACTGTACCCGGCTCAAAGAGTATGACTAACAGGGCTCTTTTGTTAGCAGCTTTATCAGAGGAAAAAAGTCGTTTAAGAGGAGTTCTTTTCAGTGATGATTCCAGACACTTTCTTAAATGTTTAGAAGACCTTGGTTTTAAATTATTCGTCAATGAAAATGATAAAATCGTGGATATTCAGGGATGTGGTGGCACAATACCTAAGAAAAGGGCAGATATTAATGTAGGAAGTGCCGGAACAGCAGCCAGATTTATCACTGCCATGCTTGCTCTTTCAGATGGAAGATACACAATTAACTGTTCAGAACAGATGAGAAAACGTCCAATGGCAGAACTGTTTAGAATTCTTACAGAAATGGGTGCAGAATTTACATATCTTGGGGAACAGGGACATTTGCCTGTAGAAGTTAAGGGAAATGGCGGCAAATGCCATGATATTTCTATGGATATAAGTAAAAGTACACAATTTCTAAGTGCTATGCTAATGGTGACCCCGATTACAAAAAGCGGAATAAGTATTCATATTATAAGTGATAAAAAAGACGGTTCATACATAAGAATCACAAGAAGCATATTAGAAAATTTTGGAGTTAAGGTGGATTTTGATGGAGAAACATATCATGTAAATGGTAATCAGAAACTTTATATAAAAGATTATTATATTGAACCAGATGTATCAGCAGCATGCTATTTTTATGCTATGGCAGTGCTTACGGGCGGCAGTGTTACCGTGAAAAATGTATATAGTGATTCTACTCAGGGTGATATGAAATTCATCAGTGTACTTGAGAAAATGGGGGGAAAGGTAACAGAAACTGAAGAAGGAATAAATATAGTGGGAAATCCTAATGGGGAATTCAAAGGGATTGATGTTGATATGAATGATTTCTCTGACCAGGCACTTACACTTGCTTCAATTGCTCCTTTTGCTATGACACCTACGGTTATAAGGAACGTGGGGCATATAAGAGGACAGGAGTGTAACCGAATAAGTGCAATAGTGAGTGAACTCACGAAATGCGGTGTCAGATGTGAAGAAAAAGGCGACGACATATATATTTATCCGGGAAAGGTAAGCGGTGCACTTATTAATACATATGACGACCATCGTGTGGCAATGTCATTTACCTTGATGGGACTTAAGGCAGATGGAATTATAATAGATAATCCGGAGTGCTGTGGAAAGACATTTGAAAACTATTATGAAGTCTTAGAGCAGCTAATAGATAATGTACAAAATCATGATTGAATATAATAGTTGAGGAAGATGAAAATGAGTAAGAAAAAAACAAGCAGTTTTAGTGATATTTATAATAGAATACCTGATAAATTCTACAATAGGGCGGGATTTACAATACTTATAATGATGATAAGTATTCTATCTGTAGAAGAACTGTACAGGGCATTTATGCCTGTTCCTAAATGGAATGTATATATGATGTTTTATTATCTGGTAGGAGCATTTGGAGAAGTGTTTTCTGTATTATATATAGGCTCACTTTTTTATAAGAAAGAAAGGTTAAGTCTGAAAGCAGTCTTTAAGAAAAACATATGGGACATAGCGCTTTTGTTAATGCTGGTATGGGGAACAATATCTACAATTCTGGCAGAGGATAAATATATTGCAAAGCAGGGAACATGGTACAGAAAAGACGGATATTATGCTTATCTTGTATATGCCGCGATGTATGTGTGTGGTAAGGCAATAACTTCAGAAAAATTACGTCTATGGGTGTTTAGGGTATTAGCAGTTACATGTTCGCTTCAATCGTTAATAACGTTACTTCAGTATAATCATTTTCTTCGCAATCTTGCAGGAGATAACTATATTGAAAAATTAAACGGACTTACTGAATATGCGGGAATTTTCTGTAATACCAATCATTTTGCGTATCTTATGACAATTTGCGTGATGGCAATGGCCGGACTTGTAATAATAGAAAAGAAAAATCTTAATAAAATCTTAAGTTTATCTCTATTGGCATTTAATGTATGGTCGCTTATAATTAATGATACCTTCGGTGCTTATCTGGCAGTATTATTGGGAATAATATTTTTGGCAATAATTTTTATTATTAAGAATAAGAAGAATATTTTGTCTGTGCTGGCAGTATTCATTGTATTTGCGGGGGTAAGTCTTTGGATGGACAGTCAGATACATACAATATCAGCTAATTTCGGAATAACTTATAGTGATGCAAAGCAGGGAACTTCTAATGATGCAGGAGGAAGTTCTAGAATAGGTCTGTGGAAACAGGCAATACGATTTATAGAGGAAAAACCGGTATTTGGTTTTGGACCGGATGGTTTGTATTCAAGATATTATGAAGAAGGATATTTTAATGACAGACCTCATAATGAATTTTTGCAGCATGCAGCATTTATGGGGATTCCGGCATTGATATTCTATCTGGTGGCGTTAATAGGAATATTTATATATTGCATAAAACGAATAAGAAAATTGAATGTATGCATATTAGTAACAGGCGGAATGGTATTTGCATATCTCATATCCTCTTTTTTTGGAAATACCATGTATTACACTACACCTTATTATTTTATGATATTGGGAATCTTATCAGCCTGCCATAGGAAAGACGCAGCAGAAAATGCTTTTTCTTGACAAACAGTGACTATGTGATAAAATAATCCATATGCAAAAAATGGCGGCATAAGTGCTTTTATTTAGATAAATTCGGACTTATTTAGAAAGGATATGTAAAATGGAAAATGGTATGAATAAGGTGTACGCACCTAAGAGAATTGAAAAGAAATGGCAGGATATATGGGATGCAGAGAAGGCGTTTGCGGCTTCTAATGATTACAGCAAACCAAAGTATTATGCATTAGTTGAATTTCCTTATCCTTCAGGGCAGGGATTACACGTTGGTCATCCAAGACCATACACAGCTCTTGATATAGTAGCAAGAAAGAGAAGAATGCAGGGATATAACGTATTATATCCGATGGGCTGGGATGCATTTGGACTTCCGACAGAGAATTATGCTATTAAGAATAAGATTCATCCTAAGATTGTTACTAAGAATAATGTAAAGAGATTCAAAGAGCAGTTACATTCATTAGGATATTCTTTTGACTGGGACAGAGA
Organism: uncultured Eubacterium sp.; assembly: GCA_964595785.1. Taxonomy (GTDB): domain Bacteria; phylum Bacillota; class Clostridia; order Lachnospirales; family Lachnospiraceae; genus Bovifimicola. Next base: position 16,698 of record CAZQRO010000018.1, on the reverse strand, counting down.
GATTAATACAACTGACCCTGAATATTATAAATGGACACAGTGGATTTTCCTCAAATTATTCAAGGCAGGACTTGCATATAAGAAAGAGATGCCTATTAACTGGTGTACTTCATGTAAGGTAGGACTTGCAAATGAAGAGGTAGTAAATGGTGTGTGTGAACGCTGCGGAAGTGAAGTAGTCCGTAAGGTCAAGAGTGAGTGGATGCTTAAAATCACAGATTACGCTGATAAATTAATTGACGGACTTAATGATATTGATTATATTGAGAGAGTCAAAGTGTCACAGAAGAACTGGATTGGACGTTCAGAAGGTGCAGAAGTTGATTTTCAGTTAAAGGATAAAGCAGAAAAGTTAAGAGTTTACACAACTCGTCCTGATACATTATTTGGTGCAACATATATGGTTATTTCTCCGGAACACCCATATATTGATAAATTTAAAGATGAGATAACAAACTGGAATGATATAGTAAGTTACCGTGAAGAGGCAGCTAAGAAGTCTGACTTTGAGAGAACAGAACTTGCAAAGGATAAGACGGGTGTGGTATTAGGCGGAATTACAGCCGTTAATCCTGTCAATGGCAAAGAGATTCCTATATGGGTATCTGATTATGTTCTTATGACTTATGGTACAGGCGCAATTATGGCTGTTCCCGGACATGATGACAGAGACTGGGAATTTGCTAAGAAATTCGGACTTCCGATGATTCAGGTAGTTGAAGGCAAAGAAGGTCCTGTAGATATTAATGAAGCAGCATTTACAGACGTGGCAACAGGCAAGATGATTAATTCGGATTTCTTAAATGGCTTAGAGGTTAACGAAGCCAAAGAGAAAATGAAGAAATTCCTTGAAGAAAAGGAAATTGGTAATAGAAAAGTCAACTTTAAACTTCGTGACTGGGTATTTTCAAGACAGCGTTACTGGGGCGAGCCTATTCCAATTGTATACTGTGATAAATGTGGATACGTCCCTATTGATGAGAGTGAACTGCCGCTTGAGTTACCGGAAGTTGAGAGTTATATTCCAACTGATAATGGTGAATCTCCGCTTGCAGCCATGACAGACTGGGTAAATGTTAAGTGTCCTTGTTGTGGCGGTGCAGCTAAGAGAGAGACAGATACAATGCCGCAGTGGGCGGGTTCTTCATGGTATTTCTTAAGATATACAGATCCTAAGAATACAGAAGCTTTAGCAAGTAAGGAAGCATTAAAATACTGGTTACCTGTTGACTGGTACAATGGTGGTATGGAACATACTACATTACATTTATTATATTCACGTT
>CAZQRO010000018.1:0-15405 GCA_964595785.1 uncultured Eubacterium sp. | reverse complement strand
CACGTTTTTGGCATAAATTTTTGTTTGATGAAGGTATAGTTCCGACATCAGAACCTTATCAGAAACGTACATCACACGGAATGATTCTTGGCGAAAATGGCGAGAAGATGTCTAAATCCCGTGGAAATGTAGTTAACCCTGATGATATTGTGGAAGTTTATGGTGCAGATACACTTAGAGCATATGAAATGTTCATTGGTGCATTTGATTTAAGTGCATCATGGTCAGAGGACGGAGTAAAGGGCTGTAGAAGATTCCTTGACAGAGTATGGAAATTACAGGAACTTCTTAATGATGACATGGGATATTCTAAAGAAATGGAAACTAAGATGCATCAGACAATTAAGAAAGTCAGCCAGGATTTTGAAAGTCTTAAATATAACACAGCCATTGCAGCAATGATGGCACTTATTAATGATTTTTATAAGAATAATTCACTTACAAAAGGTGAATTTAAGACATTAATAACATTACTTAATCCTGTTGCACCGCATATGACGGAGGAATTATGGGAAGTCATGGGATTCGAGGGAAGATTATACCAGACATCATGGCCTGAATATGACGAGGCTAAGACAGTTGAATCTACAGTAGAAATAGCTGTACAGATAAATGGAAAGACAAAAGTAACTATCAGTATAGCAAAAGATGAAGTAAAAGACAGTGTTATTGAAAAAGCAAAAGCAGCACTTGGGGACAGACTTAACGGAGATATAGTTAAAGAAATCTATGTGCCGGGAAGAATTGTAAATATAGTTCAAAAATAAAATTAAAATTGTTCAGAAATAAACGAAAGTTATTGAAATACTCTGGATAATTTTAAGGGATTTATGAAAATGCACTCCTATTTTCTAATGCTCATTATATAACTGTTCATAATATGGAATATCAGTTCTGAACAGTTAACACATTATTAATAATGGTTAGGAGCATTAGGGAAGAAGGGTGCGTTTTGAGTAGAACATCTTGGAGGCTTAGTGTGGAAAATAAAGCAGAGATTAACAAAAAAGAAAGTAACCATATTAGAAAATATAATGTTGTGGTATATTTAACCGCATTTATGGCAATTATTTTTACACCATATCTGGCAAAGATATTTACACCATTGTTGGATTTTGTGGGTTATGGTGCAATGAGACCTTTTTTTGATAAATTATTCACCTGCATATTGTGGATAATAGAAATGGTTATTATGGTAACGATATTTAATAAGAAGTTCAATATTAAAATAATGTCTAATCAAGAGACAATAGGGCAGGAGTTAACTGTTAAGAGGATGATTATTATTTCAGCAACTGTGGTTATATGTATTCTTATAATAAGTGCTCAGGTAGGTTTTCAGGTTAAACCATTTTATGATTTGGGAGAAAAATTTAACGGCTATGAGCTGACTAATAATGCAGGGGCATTTTTGAGAAATATTGTGAAGTGTGCATGGATAGTCATGATGTTAAAGGCAGCACAGGAATTTGCAGAGGACATTATGGGTAAAGGCAGAAGCATATATATAATGGCAGGAGTTATTCTTATGCTTACTTTGGGAGTATATGATATTATAACCGGAATGAATAACCTTACATGGACATATTTTGCACTTAATCTAATATTTGGATGGATTTACCTGTTAACAGACAGAAGCATGATAAAATCATATTTGCTGATTATGTTTATATATCTGTTTTAACACATGGAGGATTTTATGAAAGAACAAATAAATGAGAAAGTTAAAACTAAAAACGCAGCAATAATTAAAATAGAAAAATGGCTGGATATTAATAAAATTGTGGCAGTATACTTTGTATATGCAATTCTTATAGAAATGATTTCTGTTTTTGCAGTGGAAAAGAATCCGTTTATTACTAGTCCGTTTATTGCACTTGGTATACTAATCTCTGTTTCTGCTATTGCACTTATTATTAAAAATAATAAAAGCAGATTTATTTTTTGCGCTGTTTTTCTTGTGTTTCAGGCGGGACTTGACTTGGGATTTGCAGTAGTATATGACATGACGGGACAGTATTTCGATTTTGGAATGCTTAACCTTCGTAATGATGCATTTGGAATTCTTGAAAGCATACCTATGAACTTCGTTGCATTTTATGCAGCAATGTTTTTCTGCATTTTCTTTATGATTTATGCAATGCGTTCAATGAAACGAAGAAAAAGGATAGAATATTCGGGAAAAGAGAAAATAACATATGTGATTGCGCTTATCTGTGGAATAATTCTGACAGCATCATGTTTGTATGTTAATAATTCTGAAAAAGTCGATAAATATGAGAAACTTCTTGAAAACAGACAGTCAAGCAATTATTCTAACTATGGAATCGTGGGTAATTTAATAAATGAATTTTCGAAAGGTATGTTATTTTCTGAAACAAAGAAATTAGATTCGGAAGAAATAGATTCATTTATTTATTCTGATGTTTCTGAACCGACAGTGAACTTCGGAGTGTCAAAGGATAAAAATGTAATAGTAATTCTTGTGGAATCTTTTGAGTGGTTTTCATTTATTAATAGTGATGAATACCCAAATGGGTTAGGACTTACTGATGAAGAGCTAGCGTACTTATTTCCTAATCTGACAAAGTTCTATAATGAAAGCACAGTAATGAATAATTTCCATTCGAGAGAGAAGACGGATATTTCAGAGACTATAAGTATATTAGGAAGTTATCCTACGGATTCATATGTTGACTATGACTATGAATACAATACTTTACCACAGACTATACCTAATATATTGAAAACCGAGACAAACGGAGGTATACAAAACCGTTCTTTTCATAATGGATTCAAAGCATTTTATAATAGAGAAAAGACTCATGCAATATTTGGATTTGAAAGTCTGACAGATTCCTATGATATGTATGATATTTCTGATAAACTGGTGAAATCCGGTAAGTCAGAAAGTGAAACAATGCATGATTATATGAATAATGGTGAGCGTAACCTTGACTCTGAGATGATTAATACCTGTAAAGAGCTTATGTTTCCAGCTGATAAAAGATTTTACACATATATAACGTCCATCACTATGCACGGTATATATTATGAGAGAGATAATCTTAAGGAACATATGGACAAACTTCGTAAAGTGTATTCTAATAAAAATGAAGAAGATGAAATGTCAGAGACACTTGCGAATTATGTAACCACTGTAATGGAATTTGATGATGCCATGGGCGTAATGATGAATGATTTAGAGCAGAAAGGCCTGCTTGACAATACAACAATTCTGTTATTTGGAGATCATAATTCTTATTATCAGCAGCTTAGTAATTATGTAAAAGACATAGAGGACTATGATACGGATAATTATTATACGAATCTGTATAAAGTACCATTGATGATTTATGACAGTGGATTAAAACATCAGGTGATAGATAAGTTTACATGCACATCAGATATTGTACCGACATTGATGGATTTGCTTGGAATCAGATATTATTCTAATATGTATTATGGCAATTCGGTATTTTCTGATAAGGAGTCTATATTATATTCAAGGGCATACGGAACATTTATAGGAGATGGAATTGTGGGCAGAAGTATGAACAGTCTTCTCTATAAGGCACCATCCGTGACAAATGAATATATGAATTATTTCGAAGACGAATCAGCAAATCTGGTTGAAAAAATCAAATACTGTGACCAGTTATTTTATCAGGATTATTTTGCAGATAAAGAGCATTATGATAAATTTGAACAAATGATGGCGAAAATCAATTAATAGTTACATTATAGGGCGGTGTGGGGTCAAACATATATATTTACGATACTATTCATCATATTGCACAATAGATTTGTCTTGCTGTGCTATGATACTAAGAAAATCATGGTAAAAATGCAAAAATAAATTGCAAATACCCATATAATGTTATACAATATTAACAAATGAATACGTGGCATACAGATATGCAGAATGGAGGAACGAATGAAGAAAATTGGCACAAGTATTGTTGCAGGTATTACGGTTTGCGTTATTGCAGCAACTACAATCGTCGGTTCTGTTATGGTTTATAAGTCAACAAGTATTATTAAAGATGAGGCAACCGGTAAGTTAGAAGCAATGTCATTGCAATATGCTAACCAGATGAATACAGAATTTGAAAAATATGAGAGTATAGCAAAGGGTATTGGTGATTATATACAGGCAACAGGCGATTTTGATAAATTAAGTGACCCTGTTTATGATCAGGAATATATTAATTCAATTGATCCATATATTAAACAGGTTAGTACAAGTGATGAGGATATTTTAAGTTTGTGTGTATATATGGGACCTGATGAGATTAAGACTATGATTGGCTCGTGGTATCATGGTGATGAGAAGCAGACTTATAATCCGGAAGAGTGGTATGTAACATGGTTTAGTGATCAGCCGGAATTTCAGTGGTACATAAGAGCAGAAGATGCAGGGGAACCTACATGGTTAAAATCATATTATGATCAGAGACTTCAGAAGAATGTTATGACATATGGTTATCCGATATTTATGCATGATGATAAAAGGGATGAAGATGTTGTATTTGCAATGGTAGGATTAAGCATTTCTTTTGACAAGTTTTCTGATATAGTAGGAGATGTTAAATTCTATGATTCAGGTCATGCAAGTCTGGTAGATACAGATCAGTGTTTTGCTGTTGACAGTGTTTATAATGTTAATGAGAATCTTAAGACAGTTGGTTATACGAAGATTATTGATGAGTTAAATAGAAATGATTCAGGGGTCGTAGAACTTACTACTAAGAAAGGTGTAGATTCATATGTGGCATATGCCAAAATGAATAATGGTTACACCGTATTGATGGAAGCACCCGTTAAAGAAGTTAATGCAAGTACGCAGACAGTTATTATTATAGCACTTGTAATCGGCGGGGCTATCTCTTTAATTGCCATATTTATAGCAATTATTATTAGTAAGAAAATTTCAAAACCTATTAAGAAAGTTGCTGAAGACCTTGATTTAATGAAAGATGGAAACTTTACCGGTGAGAAATACAAGCCTTATCTTAAGAATAAGAATGAGACAGGAAGGCTTGCAAAAGCTTTACATGCGGTAGAAGACAGTATGAAAGAGACAGTCGGTATGGTTACGGGAAGCGGCAATGACATTACAGAGGCTGTAGCAAGATTAGAGAAAGTTATTGCTAATTTAGTTGACCAGGTATCAAATATTTCTGCCATTTCAGAAGAACTGGCAGCCAGTATGGAAGAGACGGCAGCGACAGCAGAGAATTTAAGTACATCTTCTAATAATATGGTTTATCATATTGATACAATGAATGCAAAGAATACGGAAGGTATGGAAGCTGTAAGAGGTATTAGTGAAAGAGCGACAATTCTCAAGGAAGAAGCAGCGAAGTCATACGAATATACAGAAGAAATTACAAAAGAGACAGAGGTTAAGCTCAAATCTGCAATTGAAGATTCTAAACAGGTAGAGGAGATTAATCAGTTAACAAACGCAATTCTTAACATTGCGGATCAGACATCGTTACTCTCTCTTAATGCATCGATTGAAGCAGCAAGAGCAGGAGAGTCAGGTAAAGGATTTGCAGTGGTTGCTGATGAAATCAGGAAACTTGCTGAGAACTGCGAAGAGACTGCAATCCAGATTCAGAATATTACATTTAATGTAACAGATGCTGTTGATAATCTTTGTAATAATGCCATTGATGTATTGTCATTTATTGAGAATCATGTTAAGGATACAAACAGAAAACTTATTGATACAAGTGAACAATATAATAATGATGCACAGAACATGGAAGCAATCCTTGAAGAATTCGGACATGTTTCAGAGAGTATTTCAAGCGAAATATCTATAGTAGTAAAATCATTTAGTGACCTTAAAGATGCAACTGTAGATGGTGCAAAGGGAACGACGGAAGTAGCTGTAAATGCTGAACAGGTGTCAGTCAATACAGGATATGTTCGTGAGGAAGCAGAGAAACTTAAAGATGTTTCCTTAAAGCTTGGAGAAACCATGAAGAAATTTATTGTTTAGACAGTTATTAAATAACATAATGACTAAGAGCCGCTTTAGTAAGCGGCTCTTTATAGTAGTAATTAACAAAATAGCTCAAGCATTTAAGAAAGGATTAAAAGTTCTATTATATGAAAGTTTTATTAGTGGCAATTAATGCAAAATATATTCATTCTAATCTGGCAGTATATTGCCTTAAGAAATATTCCAAGGAATATGATAATAACATTGAAATCGCAGAATATACGATAAACCAGTACACGGAATATATTGTACAGGATATTTATAAAAAGAAGCCGGATGTGTTAGCATTTTCCTGTTATATATGGAATATAGAATATGTTACAGCAATTATCAGAGATATTAGAAAAGTTCTTAAGAATTGTGATATATGGGTTGGTGGTCCGGAAGTTTCTTACAGGGCTGCTGCGTTTCTGGATGAATATAAGGAAGTCAAAGGTGTTATGATAGGAGAAGGCGAAAAGATATTTCATAACCTTATGGAAAAGTATATTGAAGGAAAATGTGATTTTGAAAATATAAATGGAATAGTATACAGAAACAATGATAAAATAATAAGTAATCCATTTGAAACACTTCTTGATCTTAGTGAGGTGCCATTTCCATACGATGATTTAGATGAGTTTAAAAATAAGATTATTTATTATGAAAGCAGCAGAGGGTGTCCATATTCCTGTAGTTACTGTCTGTCATCAATAGACAAAAAACTTCGTTTCAGAGATATGAATTTAGTAAAAAAGGAATTAAAGATATTTATTGATAATAAAATTCCACAGGTGAAGTTTGTGGACAGAACATTTAATTGTAAGAAAAGTCATGCTATGGAGATATGGCGGTTTATCAAAGAAAACGATAACGGAATAACGAATTTCCATTTCGAGATTTCGGCAGACCTTATAGATGAAGAAGAGTTAGAGTTATTTAAGACTATGAGACCGGGTCTTATACAGTTAGAAATAGGTGTGCAGACAACTAATCCGCTTACTATTAAAGAAATTGACAGAACCATGAATCTGGATAAGTTAAAATATGTGGTGGAGAAGATTAATGGTTTTAAAAATATTCACCAGCATTTAGATTTAATTGCAGGACTTCCTTATGAAGATTATAATAGTTTTGTTAAATCTTTTAATGATGTGTACAGGTTGAAACCGGAACAGCTTCAGCTTGGATTTCTAAAGGTATTAAGTGGGGCAAAAATGGAGAAAAAGGCAGAGGATTATGAACTTGTATATACGACACTTCCGCCTTATGAGGTACTTACCACAAAATGGCTTAATTATGACAGAATATTACAACTTAAAAGCATAGAAAATACAGTGGAAATATATTATAATAGCAGACAGTTTATCAATTCACTTTCATATCTTGAGAGAAAATTTGATACTCCGTTTGAGATGTTTGAGGGTATTGGGAAATATTATGAACTTCATAAATTAAATGAAGTAAAGCATAATAGAATTCAGATGTATGAGATTTTACTTAAATATGTTAAGAGCGTTTGTGAAGATTATAAAGTATTTGAAGAACTTCTTAAACTCGATGTGTACTTAAGAGAAAATATTAAGAGCAGGCCGGCATTTGCAGGAGAAATCAGCAAAGAGGAATTAAGAGAATACTATTATGAATACAGAGATGCAGGTAAAAATGTTCATATTGAAATATTTGATATAAATGTTATGAAGTGGATAGAAGATGGGACAGTAGAAAATAAAAAGCAGGCAGTTCTGTTTGACTACAGAGAGAAAAATCCTATCAATCTCTGGTGCAGACTTAGGGAATTGTAGGATTATGGAGGAAAGTGCGAAAGATTTTTCTGATGAGAAAATCTTTCGCACAGCAAGTTTGTGGCGAAGCACAAACTTGTGTTATCGCAGATTAGAAATCGCATATGAGAATTTCTAATCGCGTGCTTTCGCAAAAAGAATGCTTCGGCAATGGAGGAAAAATGGCATCGAAGAAAAATGTGAGTGAAATATTAGAATTATTAGACAGGGAATATGGAACAGATTACAGATGTTATCTTGACCATGAAAATGCATGGCAGCTTCTGATTGCCACGATATTAAGTGCGCAGTGTACAGATGCAAGAGTAAATATTGTCACAAAAGATTTATTCGTTAAATATGATACTCTGGAGAAATTTGCCAATGCAGTACAAAGTGAATTAGAAAGAGATATTTATGCAACAGGCTTTTATAAAAACAAGGCAAAAAATATAATTGGCTGTACAAAGAGAATATTAGAAGTGTATGGAGGTGAAGTTCCGGACAGGTTAGAAGATTTGCTGACCCTTCCCGGAGTTGGAAGAAAGACGGCTAATGTAATACGTGGAAATATTTATAATGATCCAAGTATTGTTGTCGATACACATGTTAAGCGAATATCTAATAAACTGGGTTTTACTAAGGAGACAGACCCGGAGAAAATAGAGTTTGACTTAATGAAAGTACTTCCAAAGGACCATTGGATTCTCTATAATATTCATATTATTACATTGGGAAGAACCATATGTACGGCTCGCAGTCCTAAATGTGAAGAGTGTTTTTTGAAGGAATATTGTAAGGAATATATAACTGTTCAGAAAAAGAAAAAGGTAAATAAATGATTAGAGATTATGTGGTAATAGATTTGGAAACTACAGGATTATCTCCTGAAAAAGACAAAATTATGGAGATTGGTGCTGTGAAAATCAAAGATGGAAAAGTGACGGCAATTTATTCAAAATTGATTAATCCTAATGTGGAAATACGTGAAAAGATTGTAGAAATCACGGGGATAACTCAGGATATGACAAGAAATGAGCCATTTATTGATGAAATTTTGCAGGATTTTATGCGCTTCATTGATGGGAGTGTAATTATTGGGCATTGTATTGAGTTTGATTTTGCGTTTCTTATGACTGCACTTTATAATGCAGGATTGGAAAAATATATGAAACAGTCATGGAAGGGAATAGATACGCTTAAAATAGCCAGAAAGCATATAACTGATGGGAGAAGCAGAAGGCTTGAAGATTTGTGCATAATGTATGAAATAGAAGATAAAGAACATCATAGGGCATTAAACGATGCTTTTGTAACACACAAGTTATATGAAAAACTTTGTGAGAATTATGAATCTAAAGGAAATGAATTTAAGCCTGAACAATTATCTTACAAGCCTAAGAGAGCCAGAAAGCCCTCGGAAGGTCAGATTGAATATCTCAAAAAATTACTGGCTTATCATGGGCTTACATCTGAATATGATTTATTCGAAATGAATCAGAGTGAACTAAGCAGATATGCGGATAAAATTGTGTTACGATATGGAAGAATGAAGCAGTTCTAATATAGGTTCCCTTGTAATTGAAGTAATCTGCCGGGCAGATTCTGCAAGGGAACTTATTTTGCCGGAATTATTAGTGCGATTATATAAATCAGCAAGTAATCTGTAACTTGTAATCATGTCACAGCCGATACTAACGGAGTATTCTAAAACTTCAATGGATTCGTCAAAATACTCTAACTCATCTAAACGTTTGGCATACAGATGAAGCTGGCGGATAAGTTCCGTATAATTGTTGTCGTATTCTGTTAACGCTGTTAAATTACCGGGACCGTATTCAGATTTCAATTCCGTATTTGTCATTGAAGAGAGATTGAGAATTTTCATATCTTTTAAATTGACAAAATTCTTCTGAATCTTGATAATAGTATCATCATTAATTTCAATAAATAGTATGGATTTTTCTGAAATTGTGATATAATTGAGAGAATTAATGGATTTTTTACGGGTTGAATTAGCCCGGGATTCATTTTCAAACAAAATATTCTTGTCTTTTTCAGTTTTTGAAGAGGATTTTCTTAATTCATATCTGAGCCAGAAGCAGAATATAAAAAAACAAAAAAGCATTGGTAACATAGTTTATCAACTCCGTTAAAATTATATTTGCACATAAAAATGTGCATAGAAATGAGGTATCTATATGATAAATTTTAATTCTAAAAAATCAAAAAAAATAATTTCTAAAATCATCATAGGCTTTCTTGTACTAGCTATGATACTTTCAGTAATAGTACCTTTTTTATAAATAATATAGTACCATCTGAGAGTGAAAAAAACAACTTATTAATAATTTTGGAGGTATAGTCTATATGGAAACAAGTATTAACAAAAATAAAGCAATAGTTATTTTTATGACAGTTGTATGTGTTATACTTTTGGCTTTATTTAATGTTAATGTGTATGCTAAAGATACAACAATAACCAAGGGTATAACTATTGGTGATATTGATGTGAATGGCATGACTAAGGATGAAGCCATGAATAAGGCAAACGAATACATTAACAGTTTTACTTCAAAGAAAATTGTGTTAGATGTTGACGGGCACAAAGTAGAAGTAACAGCAGGGGAGTTGGGATATTACTGGAAGAATACAGATATTGTGGATAAAGCAGCAGAATATTGTACAGAAGGAGATGTTATTTCAAGATATAAAGAAGCTAAAGATATTGAAAAAACAGGAATTAAGTATGAATTTGAGGTAGATGTTAATGATGAGATAATGACTAATACCATTAATGAAAAATGTGGTGAGTATAACATTCCTCATATTAATGCACAACTTACCAAAACAGGTTCATCTTTTACAATTTCACAGGAATCAAGTGGCCGTATGATTGATATGGACACAACTGTAAATGCCATACATACATTTTTACTTGGTGAGTGGAATGGAACTGATTCAGATTTTACAGTTACGGTAGTAGACGATAATCCTATAGCAACTGTAGAGGATTGTGAAAAAGTAAAAGATTTATTAGGTACATATACAACGAAGTTCTCCATAGGCGGAAGTAACTATAACAGAAATAAGAATATGGAAAATGGTATGGAAATCCTTAATGGAATTACAATATGTCAGGGAGAAACCATATCTGCTAATTCATTTCTTGAACCGTGGACAGAAAGCAATGGTTGGAAAGAAGCGGGTACATATGTAAATGGTAAGGTTGAGAACAGCCTTGGCGGCGGTATATGCCAGGTATCTACAACACTTTATAATGCTGCACTTTTAGCAGAAGTGGAAATTGTGGAGAGATATAATCATTCCATGAGCGTAGGCTATGTTCCATTGTCAATGGATGCAGCTCTTGCAGGAACATGGAAGGATTTGAAATTAAAGAATAATACAGATACCCCTATATATATTGAAGCTATATATGATGCATCAGGAAAGCTTACGTTTAATATTTATGGTGCAGAAACAAGACCGTCGAACAGAACAATTGAATATGTAAGCGAAACAATGTCAACAATACCGTCTTCACAGATTGTTACGGAAAATCCATCACTTCCGGCAGGTTACAGAGCAGTGACGAGCAGCGGACACACAGGTTCTACTGCGCGTCTTCTGAAGAGAGTATATATAGATGGCGTACTTCAGAGTGAAGACGTGATAAATAAGAGTTCATATGCATCATCACCGACATATGTTACTATAGGAACAGGAGCAGCACAGGAACCGGAACCACAGGAACCCGACACACAACAGCCGGCAACGGAACCGACACAACAGCCGGCAACGGAACCGACACAACAGCCGGCAACGGGACCGGAATCACCGACACAGGAAGCGGCAACACCGGCGCAGGACCCCGGTTTATTATGGAAATTAGAATAATGCAGAAATTAGCAATACGGAAACAAGTAAAAGTGGAACAGTTGGCACGGAGGTTCACATGAAGGCAGGAAAAGTATCAGAATCTATTTTAAAACGTTCTGTTCTTAAAACAATTAAATATAAAAGTGAGAATATGGTGTCATATGGTGAAGTTGGAAATGATGCAGCAGTAAGTAAAGATGGGATAGTAGTGTCATCATGTGTCGCGGGTCTGACTTTTAGCGAAGAGAATCTGTACTTCGACTGTAAAAGGGCAATTTATGCAGCAGCTAACAATGTCGCAGCAGAAGGTGGAATGCCAGAAGGCATAATAGTTGATGTGGTATTGCCGGAGAAAAGATTAGAATCAGAATTAAAGGAATTAATGAGATATATTTCCGAAGTTGCATTCGCTGCTAAACTTCATATTGCAGGTGGTAATACAGAAGTTACAAGAGCAGTGAAAAGTCCTATTGTTACTTTTACGGTATTTGGAAAATATATGTTTGAAGAATATATTTCTATGAAAAACTGTGTAGAAAATAATGACAGCATTGTTATGACTAAGCAGATAGGTCTGTCAGGAACAGCTGCACTTGCTAAAGAAAAACATGAGGAATTAAAAGATAAATTTCAGGTAAGTTACATAAGGAAAGCACTTGAAATGGAAGAAGTCATGGATATCAGAAACGAGGCGGCAATTGCAGTACAACTTGGAGCAAGAGTTATGCATGATTTAAGCAGAGGCGGCATTTATCTTGGATTATGGCAACTCTCGGCTAAGGCTGGCAAAGGTATCGAAGTAATTATGGACTGTATAGATATAAGACAGGAGACTATTGAAATATGTGAACCTTATGGTATTAATCCATATAAACTTATGTCAAATGGTGCATTGCTGATAGTTACCAAAGACGGAGAAATTATGGCAGAAGAACTAAAGCGCCGGGGAATAGATGCAAGAGTTATCGGAAGGATTACTGATGATAATGATAAAGTTATTCTTAAAAACGAAGACAGAAGATATATTGAGCCGCCAAAACGTGATGAATTGGAAATATTTTTGAATTCATAATTGATTTGCATGGCAAAAGGATATATATTTTGATACTCAAAGCATCGTGATGCCGGGGTCAAATAGCATACATTATGTTTATATTCATCAGAGATTGTAAAGGAGATTAGTCAGCGTGAGGGAAAAAATATTAGAAGCAATTGAGAAAAATGCCAGAATTGATTTAAAAGATTTATCAGTTATGTTAGATATCGGCGAAGCAGAGTTAGCCAATGAGATATCAGATATGGAAAAGGAAAAGATTATCTGTGGCTATCATACGCTGATTAACTGGGACGATACCAGTGAAGAAAAAGTAACAGCGCTTATTGAAGTGCAGGTAACACCGCAGAGAGGTCTTGGCTTTGATAAAATTGCGGAAAGAATGTATAATTACAGTGAAGTCAGAGCCGTATATTTAATGTCGGGTGGATTTGATTTTACGGTTATTATTGAAGAAAAGACTATGAAAGAGGTTGCACAGTTTGTTACAGAGAGGCTTGCACCACTTGAAGCAATTCGTGGAACAGCCACACATTTTATTTTAAAGAAATATAAGGACCACGGTACAGTACTTGTTGAAAGCAGTAAAGATGAAAGGATGTTAGTGACACCTTGAGAAATCCATTATCAGACGTAGTTGTAGATATACAGCCATCAGGAATAAGAAAATTTTTTGATATAGTAAGTGAGATGAAAGATGCTATTTCACTCGGTGTGGGTGAACCGGATTTTGACACACCATGGCACATCAGGGAAGAGGGAATATATTCTCTTGAAAAGGGAAGAACGTTTTATACATCTAATGCGGGACTCAAAGAACTGAAAATAGAGATTTGTAATAATTTTAAGAGAAAATTAAATTTAGATTATGATTATAATAGTGAAGTTATTGTAACGGTAGGTGGAAGTGAAGCTATTGACCTTGCCGTGAGGGCAATGATTAATCCGGGAGAGGAAGTATTAGTTCCACAGCCGAGTTATGTCTCATATGTACCTTGTGTAACTCTAGCATATGGTAAACCTGTAATTATTGAATTAAAAGAAGAGAATCAGTTCAGACTTACTAAGGAAGAATTGCTAGAAAAGATTACGGATAAGACAAAGATTTTAATATTGCCATTTCCTAATAACCCGACAGGGGCTATTATGGAGAAAAGTGATTTAGAAGATATTGCAAAAATCTGTATTGACAAAGATATATTTGTAATTTCAGATGAAATTTATTCAGAACTTACATATAACGGAGAAAAGCATATATCCATTGCCTGTATTCAGGGTATGCAGGAAAGAACCATTGTTATTAACGGATTCTCAAAGGCATATGCAATGACAGGATGGAGATTAGGTTACGCAGCAGGACCTAAGGAAATTCTTAAACAGATGATTAAGATTCATCAGTTTGCAATTATGTGCGCCCCGACAAACAGTCAGTATGCAGCAATTGAAGCATTGAAAAATGGTGACAGGGATATTGAAAGTATGCGTGAATCTTATAACCAGAGAAGAAGATTTTTAATAAATGCTTTTTCGGAGATGGGACTCAATTGCTTTGAACCATTTGGAGCATTTTATATGTTCCCGAGTATCAAGAGATTTGGAATGACATCGGATGAATTTGCTAACAGACTTCTTAGGGAAGAAAAGGTAGCTGTAGTGCCAGGAACTGCATTTGGTGACTGTGGAGAGGGATTTTTAAGAATTTCCTATGCTTATTCTTTAGAAAATCTCAAAGAAGCACTTGGCAGATTAAAACGCTTTATTGACAGACTTGAGGCAGAACAAAAGCAGAATAGTTAAATATAGTTTTGGCTTATGCAGAGTAGAGATAAGCCAGTTAAATATAGTTTTGGCTTATGCAGAACAGAGAAGAGTTAGCACCAATTAACATGAAATGGAGATAGTTATATGTTAAATATAGTTTTATTTGAACCGGAGATTCCACAGAATACAGGTAATATTGGAAGAACCTGTGTGGCAACAGGAACCAGACTCCATCTTATCGGACCAATGGGATTCCGAATAGATGAAAAATCTGTAAAAAGGGCAGGAATGGATTATTGGGACAAATTAGATGTTACAGAATATGATGGGTATGAGGACTTTATTAACAGAAATTCTAATGCTAAGATATATATGGCAACCACAAAGGCAAAACACAGATATACTGATGTGGAATATGAAGAAGACTGCTATATAATGTTTGGCAAGGAAAGTGCCGGAATACCGGAAGAGATTCTTGTGAATAATCCTGAAAACTGTATCCGGATTCCGATGAATTCTGACATACGTTCACTTAATCTTGCCAATTCGGTTGCGATAGTATTATTTGAGGCGTTGAGACAGAAGGATTTTAGAGGAATGCAGTCAGAAGGTGAATTGCACAGACTTGAGTGGAAATAGCATAAAAATGACGTTGGGGTCAAATATATATAATTACGATATTATTCATCATATTGCAGGGGAGATTCGTCTTGCTGTGTTATGATAATAAGATTTTCTAAGTATCTGATTAAGTTTTAATTTTTATGACGCAACTGCACCAAATCCGCTATCCATAGCGGTTGGTGCTTGATTTGACATCGTGTCAAATCATTGCTGAATATGCATCAGATACTAAGAATATCTAATTATCTTCACAATGCAAGATTCATTCTCCCCTGCAATATGATGAATATAAACATAATTTATGC